>DASYCF010000859.1:0-12391 GCA_036500365.1 Byssovorax sp. | reverse complement strand
AACGCCTGTCCGCGCGCGACCTCGAGCTCGGCGCGCGCGAACTGCTTGGCGCTGGCGTCGATGCGCCCGGCCTGAGCTACCTCACGGCCTTGCGCGCGGAGCTCGAGCGCCCCGTCGACGAGCACGCGAAGATCTCGCAGGAGCCCGCGAAATGTCCGCCACTGCTCGCGTCGAACACGGCGCAGGCGAGCACCCAGCGCGTACGCGACCGCGCCGAGCGCGGCGGCGCCGAGCGCGCCCAAGACGAGCGCCTGGACGCCGAGCAAGACGACGGCGGCGACGGCGATGAGGGCGATCTGGACCGCGACGGCGACCGTCCGCGGCCTCAGCGTCGCGCGGTGCTCGGCGCGGAGCCGCACGGCGTCGATGAGCTGCACCGTGTCGTCGACGTCGCGCTCACCATCCGCGGCGACGGCCACCGGACGCGCCCGCACGGCGAGCGTCGCGTCCCGGAACGCGTCGAGCAGGTGCTGACGCAGCGAGCGCCCGACCAGCGCGCCCCGCACGAGGATCGCCCCTGTCGCCAGCACCGACGCGGCGACCCCGACGTCGGGACGCGCCCGGGCGATGGCGAGAACGGACGCGATGAGCGCCGCGCGGCTGATCGCGTCGAGCGCCGCGTTCGCCGCGTCGATCGGTGTCCAGTGCTTCAGCGCGCCGTGCATCGCCGGGGTGTCGTGTATCATGCGCGCGCCGCGCTCGGCGCCGGCACCCTGGATGAGCGCGATCGCCGTTGCCTTCAACACGGGCGGCGCACCCGCGGACGCGGGGCGCGTCGCCGCGATGCTCGCCGCGGCGCCGTCACGGTGTCCCGACGGCACGTCCGTGGTCGTCGACGGACCGTGCGCGCTCGGCCACGGCCTCCTCGCGACGCTCCCCGAGGACGCGCCGGGCGCGCAGCCTCTTCGCTTCGAGCGCGATCGCGTGGTCTTCGTCACGGCGGACGCGCGCGTCGACAACCGCCGAGACCTCGCCGCGTCGCTCGATCTGGACCCGGGGGCGCCCGACGCCGAGTTCATCGCGGCCGCCTATCTTCGATGGGGCGACGGGTGCGCCGAGCGGCTGATCGGCGACTTTGCCTTCGCCATCTGGGACCCGGCGCGGAGGACGGTCTACGCGGCCCGCGACCCCTTCGGCGCCCGCCGGCTCTACACGCACGAGCGGCCTGGCCTGTTCGCGTGCGCGTCGGACAAGCGCGCGCTGTTGACGGACGCCGACGTGTCCCGCGAGCTCGACACGACGTCGGTCGGGCTGTTCTTGCTGGCGTCCTTTCGCGAGCGCGACCGCACGCTCTTCGCGTCGATCCGCGCGCTCGAGCCCGGGCACAGCGTCGTCGTCACGGCGGACGGGTCGCGGCGGGCGCGGTTCTGGAGGCCCGACCCCTTCCGGCGCATCGAGCGCGCCGACGATCGTGCGTACGCCGACGAGCTCCGCGCGACCTTCGACGAGGCGGTGCGCGCGCGCCTCCGCAGCGCTCGCCCCATCGCGGCCAACTTCTCGGGAGGCCTCGACTCGACGTCGATCGTGGCGAGCGCGCGACGCCTCGCGGAGCGGGAGGGCGCGCGTGCCGTCGTCGCCTATCGCGCTTGCTTCCCCGACGTCGAGGGCGACGAGACCGGCTACGCCTCCGCGGCCGCGGACCACCTCGGGATCGACATGCACCAGATCTACCCGCTCGAGATGCTCGAGGCGCACCGACCGTCCGTCGAGCGCGGGTCGCTCGATCACCTGTTCTTGCCAGGGAGCGTCATGCTGGAGCTGCTCATCGCCGCAGGCCGGCAAGGCTCCGACGCGGGCGTCTTCCTGACGGGCATGGGCGGCGACCAGCTCCTGCGACCGACCGACGAAGAGGAGCTCTGGCACCTCGGGGTGCTTCGGCTCGCGGACGCGCGCGCCGAGGCGGGGAGCGCAGCGCGGCTCGCCTCGCTGGCGCTCCGCCGCGCCGCGCGCTCCGTCGTGCCGATGCGCGTCCGCCTCGCGCGACACACGCGCTCGCGGGCCTCCGGGTTGTGGGAGGCGATCGCGCCCGAGCTCCGCGCGGCATTCCTCAACGTACGCACGGACGAAATCGACGAAGCCGCCGCGCTCCCCGCACCGGATCGCGTGCAGCGGGCGATGGCAGCGCCGCTCCTCGACGATCACAACATCGGGTGGGTCCTGTCGCTCGCAGAAGCCGCCGCCGCGCACTTCGGCGTCGAGCATCGGCACCCGTTCCTCGACCGTCGCGTGGTCGAGCTCCTCCTCGCCGTCCCGCACCGCCTTCGGCACGCCCGCGGCGTGTCCAAAGGCATCCTCCGGACCGCGATGCAGGGCGACCTCCCCCCCGTGCTCCTGCGGCGCCCGGACAAAATGTCGTTCAACGCGTACGTCGCGCGCTCGACGTTTGAACCGCACAGGAGCCTCGTGCAACAGTACCTCCTGCACGGACAGCTCATTGAGCGGGGCTTCGTCGATCCGACGCGATTTCGTTCCTGGGTCACGCAGCACCTCTCGCAGCGCTACTGCATGTACGCGTGCACGACGCTTGCGCTCGAGCTGTGGCTGCGGCATCTTCCAACGAGCAGGGGACACGCATGAACGACTCGGTCAACGAACCCGCCTCCCGCGCCGACGCGAGCGAGCGCAAGCCGTATGTGACGCCTGCCCTCCTGGAGCTTGGCAGCGTGCTCACGCTCACGCAGGGCTCGAGCGGCTCGACCTCCGACGGCGGCTCGAATCTCCGCCCCATCGGCACGCATTAGATCTCGGCCGTTGCGCTGGTCGTTTCCAGCGTACGAGCTCGTCTTCGAGGCAGACTTCGCGCTGCCCGCGCCGCGCGTGCCGGAGCTCGACCGTCGAGCGCTGGCGCGCATCCCGATCCGCCGCGCGCGCGACGCACGGGAGCCGGCGACGTGGATTCGCGTCTACGCCGCACCGGAGAGGCCTCCCTGGCTCTCGGTCGGACGCGTCGGCGCCGACTACCTCCTGCGCTTTCACGGTCACGCCGACTTCGTGATCGATGCGACGGGCGCGGCCGTCTCGTATGCGCCGGCGCACGGATGCTCCGAGCTGACGGTCGAGCAGCTCGTCCTCGATCAGGTCATCCCTCAGCTCTTGCACCTCCGCGGTCGGCCCACGCTCCACGGGAGCGCCGTGGCGACCGTGCGCGGCGTGGCGGCGTTCGTCGGCCCGAGCGGGGCCGGGAAATCCACGCTCGCGGCGAGCTATTCGGAAGAAGCTGCGCTCGTCTGCGACGACTGCATCGCGCCGGTCATGGGGCACGACCGGGTGACGATCGAGCCGAGCTACGCCTCCGTGCGGCTCTGGGACGACGCCGCTGCCGCGCTCGGCGCCGACGCCGACGCCTTGGCGCGCGCGTCCGACCGCGCCCCGAAGCGCCGGATGCCGATGCGCGCGGCGTCTGGCGAGCTCCTTCTGCGGCGCGTGTTCGTGCTCGAGAACGCCGACGCGGCGCCCTCCATCGAGCGCCTGCGGGGCGCCGACGCCCTGATGGCCGTCGCGCCGCACATGCACCGCCTCGACCCCGACGATCGAGCGCGCCAGGCAACCGAGCTCGATTTCCTCGCCCGGCTCGCGGCGCAGGTGCCGATCGCGCGCCTCCGGTTTCGCCGCGGATACGACGAGCTCGCCGCCGTGCGCGCGGTCGTGGCCCGCGACCTCGCTCAGGCGGGGTGAATCAGGCGCTTCGCCACGAGCTGCGCGAGGAGCGTCGCGACGTCGCCTGCGGCGCGGGCCGGATCGACTTCGAACTCCGCGACGACGTGCGCGCCGATCTCGTCGACGCTCGCGCCCGCCTGGACGCGCTCGAATACGACGGTGCCGACCGAGTTCAGCCCGAAATACGCGCCCGACGCGAGATCGAGGACGACCGCCTCGCCGTCGACCGTGCGCGCGAGGACGTCGCTCGCGACGACGAACCGCTGATGCGCTTCGAAGGTCACGACGGGTCCGCCGAGGCGAGCGCGCCTTCGTCCATGCGGCGAAGCGGCTCGTACGCCTCGGCGCGCTCGTCGCCGCGGATCCATGCGTGGGCTTCGACGACGCCGTCGATCCGCCGCGCGCCGACCTCGAGCGCGACCTCCGCCCCGTCGAGCCGATGCAGCGCGTACTGCAGCACGGCTCGAGGCAGGCACGCGCCGCGGACGACGTGGTGGCGGTAGACGCCCGCCACGAGCCGCGCGCCCTCGCCCGCGGCGACGGGCTCACGCCGGGGGGAGCGCGGCAGCGAATCGATCAAGGCGAGCGTTCGTCGCAGGCCGGCAGCCGCGAGGGCGGCCTCGACCAGAGGCGCGCCGACGACGGCCCGCAGCGCGAACCGCCGCCGCTCGGCGTCGAGATCGGCGAACCGCCGCAGATCGCGCGTCAAAGCCTCGAGCCTGCCCATACTCGTCCCTTTGTTGCGCCCAACCCGCCCGTCGATCAAGCGATTAGACCGCGCCCGACGCGCCGCCGTCGAAGTTCAGGGCGACGCCCGTGATGAAGGCGGCGCGCGCGGACACCAAGAACGCCACGAGATCGGCGAGCTCGCTCGCCTCGCCCACGCGCCCGACGGGCACGCCGTGGTCCCTCGCGACGCGGGCGTAGAACTCGTCGAGCGTCTCGGTGCCGCCCGCGGCCTCCCACCGCGTCCGCCACTGGGCGCTCTTGACGATGCCGATGAGCACCGCGTTCACGAGGATGTTCTCGGGCGCGAGCTCCTTCGACAGCGCCTTCGTGAGGGCCATCCCCGCCGCGCGCGAGACCGACGTCGGGACCGAGGCCGCCGCCGGCTGCTTCGCGGAGATCGCGAGCACGTTCACGATGCGTCCGCCGCCGACCTTCCGCATCTCGGGCACCGCCAGCCGCGCCAGGCGCACGGCGGCGAAGAGCTTCAGGTCGAGGTCCGCTTGCCAAACGGCGTCGTCCGCGTCGAGGAGGCGGCGCGCCATCGACGTGCCCGCGTTGTTGACGAGCGCGTCGAGGCGCCCGAAGCGCGCGGTGACCTCGGCGACGACGCGCGCGCACCCGTCGGCGCGCGACACGTCGGCCTGGACGGCGAGCACCTCGGCTCCGCGTCCCGCGATCTCGAGCCGCGCGGCCTCGAGCCGCTCCGCGCCCCGCGCCACGATTGCGACGCGCGCGCCCGCCGCGCCGAGCGTCGATGCGATCGCGAGGCCGAGGCCGTCGCTTCCGCCCGTGATCACCGCGACCTTCCCGCCGAGCTCGAGGTCCATCTCACCCTCCGCGCGCACCATAGCGCGATCGCGCGCAACGCCGACGCTCGTCGCGTCGACATACCTCGCATGACACGCGCCGCTTGCCTCGCCCTGATCGCCTCCTCGCTCTTCCTCGCGGCCTGCACCGAATCGGAGCCGGACGAGTCGACGGGTATCGCGGCGATCGCCGACGTGATCGGGGACCGCGCGCCTGCGTCGCCGCCGGCGGCGGCCGCGCGATTCGCCGCCGCGACCCGCGCGGGCGACGTCGCGCTGGTCGACGCGCGAGACCTGTCCATCGTGTCGACGACCGCGCTCGACGACGACGCCGCGCTCGTCGATCTCGCGATGGACCCGAGCGGCGCGGCGCTCTACGCGTTCGTCACCGACGACGACGGCCAGTCGGGCGAGCTCCTCCGCGCGTCGATCGCGGGCGACGTGCTCGGGCCGCTCGAGCACGTCACGTGGCTCGACGGGGTGGCGCACATCGAGCGCGAGGCGGACGCGACGCTCGCGTTCGTGCACGGATACGCCGATCAGTGGAAGCTCCTGCGCGACGACGGCGCGCCGACGTCGAGCCTCGCGATGATCGCGCCCGTGTCGCTCAGCGCGGGCGCGGGCTCGCTCGATCTCCTCGCCGCAGACGCCAGCGGCGCGCTCGGCCTCTACCGCGTCGATCGCGCCGCGTCGGCGTGGCCGCCGGCGGCGCCGCTCGACCTAGGGCACGCGTCGTCGGCGCTCACCGCGCAGCTCGTCGACGCACCACGCGCCGGCGATGCCTGTGCCTCGTGCGCGCTGACGAAGGGCTGGCTCGCCGACGTGGACGCGGGCGACGTCAGCTTGCGACCGATCGACGCCGATGGGCTCGGCGCGCCCGTCACGATCGACGTCGGCGCGTCCGGAGCCGTCATCGAGGCCGCGGTCGCGCGGTGTGACGGGACGGTGACGCTCCTCTTGTCCGGAGCCGAGCTCGTCGTCCGCGCGCGCCTCGACGACACGGGCGACCTCGCGGCGGTCGACGCGCTGAACATGCCCGCCCCGATCGCGCCCCGCGGCCCCGGGTTCTCGCGCGCGTGGGTGGATCTCGGGGGCGACGCGATCGCGATCGCGACGTCGAACGGCGTCGTCGTGGTCGACGCGCGGCCGGGATTTGCCCCACCCGCGTGGACGAGCTCCGAGCTCCGAGCGCCGTTGACGGACGTCGTCACGCGGCCGTAACGCGCCGACGACTGCAATCGTGTAATCTCACTGGATGCTGCGCCGGCTCTGCCCTCTGTTGCCCCTGGCTCTCACGATCGCGGGGTGTGGACAGGACGGGATCGCGTTCACCACCGGCACGGGCCCGGGCGGCGGCGCCCCCTCGCCGACGAGCTCGGTGACCGCAGGGGGCGGCGGGATGTCCCAGGGCGGATCGACCAGCGCGACCGGCGGCACCTCTGTCGGTGGCGCAAGCTCGGTCACGACGTCCTCGTCTTCGTCCGGCGCGTCGACCGCGTCCTCGACGTCGACGGGCGGATCGACGGCCGGAAGCGGCGGCGCAGGCGGCAGCTCCACCGCTACTGGCGGGTCCGGCACCACGTCGAGCAGCACGGCGTCGAGCTCGTCCGCGTCGACGGGCTCGGGCGGCGCAGGCACCGGCGGATGCGGCCCGCTCGGCAACGGCCCGCAGATCACCCACGTGGGCACGGCCGGCCTCATCCTGCGCGGCACCATCGTCACCGACACCCAGGCCCCGTTCGCCGGGGAGGTGTTCGTGCAGGGCGACACGATCATGTGCGTCGCCGCGTCGTGCGCCGCGACGTCCGGCGCGAGCGCCGCGACCATCGTCGACACCGCGGGCATCGTCATGCCCGGGCTCATCGACACGCACAACCACATCCTCTTCGACATCTTCGACGAGACCGACTGGTCGCCGAGCCACGGCTACACGAACCACAACCAGTGGTCGAGCGACGACCCCAAGTACACGGCGCTCGTCGACGCGAAGCAGTACATGAACGGCGAGGGCTCGAGCGTCGACTTCGGCTGCGCGATGGACAAATACGGCGAGCTCAAGGGCATCATCGCCGGCACGACGTCGATCCTCGGCGCGGCGAACCCGTCGAACCGAAAGTGCTACGGCTCTCTCGCGCGCACGATCGATCAGACGCCGAACGGCCTGCCTGCGGACAAAATGCAGGTCGCGACGCTGTTCCCCTCCACGTCGGCCGCCGACGGCGTGTGCGACAACTTCACGAGCGGCAAGACCACGGCGTACGTCATCCACGACGGCGAGGGCATCGACGCCACGGCCGAGGCAGAGTTCGGGAAGCTCAACACCATCTCGACGGTCGACGGCTGCCTCTACTCGCACCAGACGACGATCGTTCACGGCGCCGCGTTCAACGACGCCGACTTCACCACGATGGCGCAGCACCAGATGAGCCTCGTCTGGTCGCCGAAATCCAACGTCTTCCTCTACGGCGCGGGGACCAACCTCGCGGCGACCGCCAACGTCCCGCTCGCGCTGTCAAAAGGCATCAACATCGCGCTCGCGCCCGACTGGTCCATCGGCGGCAGCATCAACCTGCTCGACGAGCTCCGGTTCGCGAAGGTCGTCAGCGACTCGATCTGGTCCGGCCTCCTCACCGAGCAGCAGCTCTTCCAGATGGTCACGATCAACGCGGCGAAGGCGCTCGCGCTCGACGCGACGATCGGCTCGCTCACCGTCGGCAAGAAGGCGGACATCATGGTCATCAGCGGCGACGCCGGCGCGCCGTACGACGCGCTCCTCGCCGCGACGCCGCGCGAGGTTCGCCTCGTCATGGTCGGCGGCGTCGTGCTCTACGGCGACTCGCCGCTGCAATCGCTCGGGCCCGCGGCGCCCGGGTGCGAGCCGCTCGACGTCTGCTGCACCGACAAGTTCGCGTGCGTCGCGACGACGACGACGACCGACGAGCTCAATCAGACCTACGCCGAGTTCCGGCAGAGCCTCGTCGACGGCCTCGCCGCGTACGACGCGATGCACGTGAGCCCGTACACGTGGTCGCCGATCGCGCCGCTCACGAAGTGTCCGTAGCGCGGACACGTGTGCGACATCGTGGACGATACAACCACCGTTACGCCGATCGTGACGAACCTTCCCCACCGCGCATGAGATATCGGCCGAGATTTTCGCGCATCGGATTGGCCCGACGGTTGCTCAACCCCCGACCAACCAGGACCCAGACGGTCCTCACCGGCGACGCCGAGCGGCGCCAGCCAGGTTGTTCGGAAGGAACGAGCCATGAATCTCAATCGGAGCCTTTTGGTCGCGGTCGCAATCGTCATCGGCGTCGGCGCGGTCGGCTGCGCGAAGCCCGCAGCCCTCATCCAGGCCGCGGAGGAGCAGCAGACGCAGCAGCAGGCAACGGCCCCCGCGCCGGCCGAGACCACGCCGGCCGAGGTCGCGGCGGCCCCGGCGAACGAGGACAGCGCGGTGCTCGCGGCGACCGTCGTCCCGACGCCGCCCCCCGTGAAGCTCGAGAACCCCGGCGCCGCGCCCGGCCCGAGCTACACGTTCTACCGCGGCTTCTGGCGCTACGACCTTCCCCGCCGCGAGTACCTCTGGGTGCCGGGCTTCTGGATGAACCGCCTCGTCGTCGCGCCGTTCGCGCCGCCCGCGGTTCGCCACGAGGTCGCCGGCGTCGCGCCGGGCATCGGATACATGTACGCGCCGGGGTTCTGGCGCTGGTCGGGCGCCTCGTACGTTTGGACGTACGGCCACTGGACCCGTCCCGCCGCGGGCTACGTCGTGACGACGCCGCGCTGGGAGAACGTCGGCGGCCGCTGGAGCTGCCGCGCTGAAGGTTGGGAGCGCCGCGAGACGGCGGCGGATCGTGCGGCGCCGCAAGCCTCTCGCACGCCGGCCGCGACGACGCCGAAGCCGGCCGCGCCGGCGACGACCGCGCCGCACAACACCCACGACGCCGCGAGGACGGCGACGCGCGAGGCGCCGACGACGACCTCGACGAAGCAGCAGGGCGCTCGCGCCACCGCACACTCGGAGGTCCACGCGTCCGCCTCGGTGTCCGCGTCGGCGCACGCGAGCACGTCGGCCCAGCACACGGCCACGCCGAGCAGCCACAAGCGCGGCTGAGCGCGGGTCCCCGGGCGGAAGCTCGGGCGGACAGAGCAGCTCCAGCTCACCAGAAAGCCGGCACAGGGTCGAGAGCGCCACGCTCCCGGCCCTGCGTCGTTTCCATCTCGCGCCGACTTCCGCGCTACGTTCACGCGCGTGACCTCGGACTCGCCTGCGCGCGTCCTCCGCCTGCGCTCGCGCGCTCCGGGGTCGGCGCTCGAGGCCCTGAGCTCTGCGCTCGGGGTCGTCGAAGCGGCGTTCGATTCAGCGGCGTGCGACGCGTGGGCGCGGGCCATCCTCGCTGCGCGAGACGCGTGGACGGCGGACTTCGACGGCGCGCAGTTCTCGCTCGGGCGCGCTTTCTACACGCACCTCGAGGAGCGCCGCCTCGCCGCGTACTTCGACCGCGCGCCCGAGAGCGACGCGCTCGTCGAGCGGGTCGCGCCGGGACTTCAGGCGCAGATGCTCGGCCTGATCGCGCGCTTCACGGGGGCGCGCGTTCGGCCGCGCCGCGGCTTCTGCGGCCCGGGGGTGCACGTCTTCCCCGCCGGTGGCGAGGTCGCGACGCGAGGGGGCGCGGTCCACTTCGACACCGAGGGCTTGCCGCGCGAGCACATCGCCCGGCGACGCCGTGCCCTGTCCGTCGTGGCGATGCTCCTGCCAGCGGAGCGCGGGGGTGGCCTACGCCTCTGGCCCGCCGTCTACGTGGGTCGCGACGCGCCGTCGGCTGCCGAGCGTGGCCCCCCGGCCACCGTCCGGTACCGCGTGGGCGACGCCGTGGGCTTCGACAGCTACCGTCTCCATCAAATTCGCCCCTTTACGGGCCACCGACCCCGCGTGAGCGCGACCGTACACGCAGCCGAGGTAGACGACGGCTTGTGGGAGACCTGGTTCTGAGGGATCTAGCCGGCGCCGCCGGTTGCAGGTAGAAATGCTGAAACACCTCGCGCCATCGCGATGAACGACCGCAACTACCAGCCCTATGCGCAGCCTGGGCACGCGCCTCCGCCGACGGGGGGCATGGCGCAGTTTCACGCGCCCGTCGCGGTGGAGCTGCGCACGCCCGGCTCGCTCACGCCACTCCGCGCGCCCTACGCGCTGAGCGTCCACGTCGCGCCGCAACAGATGGGCGCGGCGGTCGCGGCGCAAGCGCAGCCAGCGCAGCCTCCTCCTCAGGCTCAGCCCCAGCCGGGGTACGGCGGTCTCCCGTTCGCTGGGCAAGGCGGATACGCCGCCCCAGCAGCGTACGCAGCGGCGCCAGCGCCCGGCGGATACCCGGCGCCGCCGGCGCCGCTCGGCGGGCACGAGGGCGCGGCCGTCCTCGCTCCGCCCGCGATGGTGACGCCGCCGCCGATGGTCGATGCGCAGGTCGCGCCGCCTGCGATGGTCGCGCCTGGCGCGACGCCGCCGCCTCCGCCGGTGTCGCCGCTCTCGGCGCTCGCGTTCGCCGCGCTCACCCATGGTCCGGGCGGTCCGGCAGATGCGGCCGCGCCCCCGCCGCCGCAGCATGTGGACGCTCCCGCGCCCGCCGCACCCCCGGTGGAACCGCGCGCGACCGCTCCGGACGCGGGGCCGCAGCCCTTCGTCGGCGGTCCACCTGGGAGCCCGTGGGCGATCGCCAACGAGCGCGTGCAACAGGACGCGCTGCCCTCCGCTCAGCTCGTCACGCGCGCGCACGAAGCCGACAAGCCTGTGGCCGCGCCGCCGCCGGCGAAGGCTTCGAGCAGCCGCGGCACCGTGGTCCTGCTCGTGCTCGTTCTGCTCGTCGCGGGCGGCGCGCTCGCGTTCGTCGCGCTTCGCCACAAGGCGTTCTCCGATGATCCCATCTCGATCGGCGTGAAGGAGGACGGCACACGCGCCGACGCTCCCAGCGACGAGCCGACGGCGACGGCAGCGGTCACGGCGACGGCGACCGCGGCGCCAAAGGCTGTCGCCCCCAGGCAGAAGCCGCGCGACGACGACATCTACAACGACGGGCAAAAGAAGCCCCCGCCGAAGGCGAACCCCGCGGGCCAGTCGGGCGGTCCCAAGTACAACCCGACGGACCTGTGAAGGGCGGCCTGGCGGCGCTCGCGGTCGCGACCGTCGGCCTCGGGTGCGGCGCGGCGCCCGAGAACGTCACGGAGCTCCCGCCGATCTCGGCGATCGACTCTCCGTATGCGCTGCCGTCGAGCGTCCCCGCGGCGCCGAGCGCTGCGGTCGTCGCCGCGCCGGCGACGTCTGCGCGGCCACGCGCGCCGTGATACAGGGCGCGGAATGAGCTCGCACGAGACGACGGAAGGCGTCGACGACATGGTGGCTGCCAGCGCGCAGCCGATGCTGCTCCGCGTGCGCTCGGGCAAGACGGCGGCGAAGGTGCTCGCCTTCGGGTTCGGCGGCGCCACCCTGCTGATCGGCGTCGGGAACCTCGTCGCCGGCTGGGGGAGCGTGTCACCGCTCGGGCTGCTCGTCGGCTACGCGCTCGCGGCGACGCCGTTCGTGCTGCTCGGCGCGATCGTCGCCGCCTGCAAGCAGGAGCTCTGGCTCGTGCCCGACCTCGGGGCGCTGCGCCTCCTCACGTTTCGCCCGTGGCTCCGCGCTCCGCGCGTCGAGCAAGCGTCCGTGACCGACTACGCGGGCGTGCGCGCGGAGCTCGCGCCCGATCAGGAGGGCGGCGGCGCCCTCGTCTCGCTCGTGACGGCTGGCGGCGAGAACGTCGAGCTGCGTCAGTTCGGCGACCTCGGCGAGGCGAGCGCGTTCGCCTCCGAGCTCGCCGCGCGGTCCGGGCTCTGGCTCCGCGGCGACGCCCCGGCGCCCGAGCTGCCCGAAGCGCGCGCTTGATCGTCGCGCGTCGATGGCGCGCCGCCGCGAACGAGGCGCCGCACGTGAAGCTCCTACGCGTCGCGCGCTGACCACAGAGCGACCGCTGCGCCCCGGCTGGCTCGTGGCGGCGGCGCCTACCGCACGACGGGCGCGGGGCGTGCTTTCATCCGCCCGGTGGAGACGCTGCTCATCGACCTCGTGTGGCTGAGCGTCGCCGGCGTGTGGGGCCTCGTCGTGACCGGCATCTCACTGTACGCGGCGTGGTCGGCGACGGCCCGCGTGAAGACCGCCGAGG
>DASYCF010000858.1:0-13328 GCA_036500365.1 Byssovorax sp. | reverse complement strand
GAAGGATCTCATCCGCCCGCTGCTCGAGGGCACGAGCCAGAAGATCCCCGCCTCGATCAAGCTCATCGCGACCGATCGTCACGTGAAGGACGTGCCGATCGACCTCGACCGCGAGGAGATCGAGCAGGCGATCGAGGGCTGGATCGTCGAGGGCGCCGCCGCCTTCAAGACCGCGCTCACCGAGGCGCTGACGCGCATCGGCCGAGATCCGGACCCGTTCGACGGCGTGCGCGTCCTGCTCGGCGGCCGCCTCGGCATGCACCCGCACTGGGGCAACGAGCTCACGCGCATCCTGCCGGCGAACGTGCACGTGCACCGCTTCCGCGAGCCCGACAACACGAACATGGGCGCGCCGACGGTGAAGACGGCGACGGTGCTCGGCACGCTGATGATGCGCTGGGATCGCCTCGGCGCCGTGCTCCGCTCCGAGCAGCGCGAGACGTTCCGCTACCGCGTCGGTCGGAACCGGCACGGCCAGCTGACCGACGTGCTCGATCCGTCGATCGAGTACGACACGTGGCGCGAGCTCGGCCCGTGCTTGAAGCCCGACGTCGACGTGCTGTTCATGGTCGCGCAGGACGACGGCGACGTCGCCGCCGACGATCCGCGCGTGCGCCGCGCGACGTGCTCGCTCGGCGCGGGCGCCGTCGGCCAGCGCACGTACCTGCGCGCCGTCGGGCCCGCGCGGATCGAGGTGAGCGTCGGCGCGCCGAGCGCCGAGCCCGAGCGCGGCGCGCCTTGTTGGGCGATCGATCTCGCGACCGGCGCCGCGCACCCGCTGTAGTCGGAATCGGCACGCGGCGCGGCGCGTAAGTTGGGGCACCGAGCGCGATGTTGTATGCCCAGGACTCCTCCGTGCCGTCGTCGAAGAAGCAGACGCCCGAGCAGGGCGGCGTGAAGAAGCCGCGGAAATGGCGCCGCCGCGCGCTCATCGCCGGAGGCGCCGTCGCCGTCGCGGTCCCCGCGATGTGGATCGCGATCCACGAGGTGCCGGGCTTCGGTCCCTTCGTGGCCGACACCGCGCGCGCCGTGCTCGGGCAGGGCGTCGTCGCGTGGGCCGAAGACGTCTCGTACGACCTGCAGGATCGCGTGAATCGGCTCCGCTACAAGGACGCGAAGCCGACGACGTTCTGGGACGCGCCGAGCGGCGCGCCCGTCGCCAAGCCGGCGGCGCCCACCGTCGCCGCGCCGACGCCGAGCGGCTCAGCGAGCGCCGCGCCTGCCGCGTCTGCGGCGGCGGCGCCGGATTTTCCGCCGCCCCCCTACACCGCGCCGTACCCGAGCGTCGCGTCCGACGGCGAGGGGCAGTGGGTGCCGATCGACGACGGCAGCGGCGCGCCGCCGGTCATGTACAAGAGCCTCGTCCACCCGGACCCGAAGCGCGCGTTCGCCGCCGTCGCGGTGGTCGCGCTCGATCTGCGGCGCGTCTCGCTCCACATGATGCCCGGCACGCAGGAGCCGGCGAACGACAAGATCCCGACGAGCAAGCGCCCCGGCCTCATCCCGAAGGACGCGGACGACTCGCTCGTCGCCGCGTTCAACGGCGGCTTCAAGGCGATCCACGGTCACTACGGGATGATGTTCGACGGCGACGTGTACGTCGCGCCGCGCGACATCGGCTGCACGATCGCGATCTACAAGGACGACTCGATCAAGATCCGCACGTGGCCGAAGCTGAAAGACGAGCAGGAGTCCATGCTCGGCTGGCGCCAGACGCCGCCCTGCCTCGTCGAGGATGGCAAGACGAACTCGGCGCTCGACGTCGAGTACAACAAGAACTGGGGCGCGACCGTGAGCGGCGAGACCGTGATCCGCCGGTCCGCGATCGGCATCGACGCGAGCGGGCACACGCTGTTCTACGGCATCGGCGAGGCGGTGACGGCGCAGGCGCTCTCGCGAGCGATGAAGGCCGTCGGCGTCGACAGCGCGGCGCAGCTCGACGTCAACTACTCGTACCCGCGCTTCCTCTTCTATCCGCCCGTCGCCAAGGGCGAGACGCCGCGCGTAGGCTCCGCGCTGATCCCGAAGATCGACTACACGAAGGACCAGTACGTCGGCCGGCCCGAGCCGCGCGACTTCTTCTACGTGACGCGCCGATCCAGCCCGAAGAGCTGACCGACTCGCGGCGCACACCGCGGTCCGCGAAGGCGGAGTCGCCGCGACTACGCGGGCTGCTGGCCGTGCGCCATCGTGCGCGGGCCGTCCTGGAACAAGATCTCGATCTTGCCGCGGTCGATCACGCGCACGACGAAGCCGTCGCCGAACTTCGAGTGCCGCACGAGCTCGCCCTGCACGAACGTCTCGACGATGCGGAAGGGCTTGAAGGCCGACGACGGCTGCCCTGCGATCGCGTGCTCCCACTGCGCCGTCTGCTCGCGTTCGGCGCGCGCCGCCGCGGTGGCGCGCTCGCCCGACGTGCGCGGCGTGCTCGACTTGCGCGCCTCGGCCCGCTTCTCCATGCGCGCGTGCGCGGCCTCGCGCTCGGCCTTCGGGCGCCTGTAGAGGTGGTGGGACTTGCAGGTCAGGCACTCGACCTTCTTCACGACGCCTTCGGCCATCGCGATGATGCGGTGATTCAGATCGAGCTTGCACTTGGTGCAGTACGCGTCGATCTCGCCGCCCGTCTTGGGCTTCTTCTGCGTCGCGGTCGTGGTCGTCGTGGTCACGTCTCTCCAGTCGGCTGCGGCCCCGCGGGGCCGAGTTCGGGCCGCGTCGCGGCGCCAAGCGTTCGTCTTCGCGGCGCGCGTCGCGCCGGCATGCAGGGCGTCAGCGGCGCCCCTCCTTGTCCTTGTCCCTCTTGTCCTTCACGGCCACGTGCGAGACGATCTCCGGCTTCGGGAGGCGCGTCGTCGCGCCGGCCTCGCCCGGCTCCTCGTCCTCCTTCGATGCGGCCTTCGGCGCGGCGTCGTTCGGGATGAAGCGGATCTCCGTCTTGATCTCGAACGAGAGGCGCGTGAGCACCTTGGTCAGCTCGTCGGCGAAGTGCGTCTGCTCGAGGACGTCGCGGATCTCCTTCGCGGCGACGCGGTAGAGCCCGTTCTTCGTCTCGTCGACCTGCTGGTAGAGGTAGTGCAGCGCCTCCTTCGGCAGCTTCATGTCTTGCACGAAGTTGCGGACGTTCTCGGGCGTGTCGGCGAGGCGCGTCGCGCCGTGCTCGATGGCCTTCTCCACCGCGCGCTTGAACATCTCCGGCACGGCGCCGCGCTCGAAGCGGCGGCTGCGCACGCGATCGCGGCTCGGGGAGCCCTCGTGCTCGGGGTCGACCCCCGGCGGCGGCGCCGAGTCGAAGCGCGGCTCGCTGCGCTCTTGCTCGAAGTCGTCGGCCTTCGGGGGCTGGGCGTGCTCCTCGTCGACCACGCGCCGCCTTTACCGGGTGCGGGCGATCGCGTCAACTCGGCTCACGGCTCGGTCGACAGCACCCAGACCTCCGCGGCGAAGCGCCCTGCGCCCTTCTCTGCGCGTACTTCGAGCGTCCAGTGGTCGTCGTCGAGGGCGCAAAGCGGTCGGTCGGGCTGAACGATGGGCCACGAGTCGGGGCCGCGCTCGTCGGCGATCGCGCTGCCCCGGCTCGTCCGGACGGTCGCGCGGAGCACGCCGACGCCCGCGTCGCCGACGGCGATGACGCGGTAGCAGACGCCGCGCTTCGCCTCGATGCGCTCCTCGAACGAGCGGCCCCGCGCGTCGACGTCGCCGGCGAGCTCCGCCTGCTTGCTCATGCCGTTCGAGGGTCCGCACATCAGGCCGAGGCGCGTGACGTCCTTCTTCGGGTCGCCGCTCGGCTTGAAATGGCCGTAGCAGCGCACCCACGCGCCGCCGACGCGCACGGGCATGAGCGGCACGTCGGGGTCGACCGCGCTCGAGGCCGCGGAGACGTCCGGCGCCGGGCTCGAGCCGCGGATCGGCGGCATCGGCGGCGGCACGGCGGTCGCGGCGTCCGGCTGGTCCCACGGGCGAGCCTCGCGGGGCGTGCACGCCGCGAGGGAGGTCGCCGCGAGCAGGGCGAGGAGGCGCCACGTCACGCGCGCATCGTACGCACGCCGCGACCGCTCATGCCAACCCCGCCGCGTGGTGGGGTCCGCGACGATCCCGGACGTCCGCCGCGCGTAGACGGCGGTAGAGTGGAGAGGATGCACGATGACGCCTTGCCCGCGAGCTCGCTCGTCGCCGCGCGCGGCTTCGTGCTCCCGCGGGGCGCGTTCGCGGAGCGCCGGCGCCTGCACCTCGAGCAGCTCGGCGCCGACGGCGCGGCCGTCTACTTCGCCGCGCCGACGGCGGTGCGCAACGCGACCGTGCAGCACGAGTACCGCCAGGACTCGGACCTCTATTACCTCACCGGCTTCGAGGAGCCGGAGAGCGCGCTCCTCCTCTTGCCGGGCCACGAGACGCCCGTCGTCCTGTTCGTTCGCCCGCGTGACGCCGAGCGCGAGGCGTGGGACGGCGAGCGCGCCGGCGTCGAGGGCGCGATCGAGCGCTTCGGCGCCGACGCCGCGTTCCCGATCGGCGAGCTCGACGCGCGCCTGCCCGCCTTGCTCGCGGGGCGCGCGCGCCTGCACCACAGGCTCGGCCAGAGCCGCGCGGCCGACGAGCGCGTCATCGAGGCGCTGACGCGCGGGCGGGCGCGTCAACGCGCCACGCGGGCCGGACCGATCGACGTGTGCGATCCGAGCCGCGCGCTGCACGAGCTCCGCCTCCGCAAGTCCGACGACGAGATCTCGGTCCTGCGCTCCGCCGCCGAGATCACGCGCGACGGCCACCTCGCCGCGATGCGCCTCGCGGCCCCCGGGCGCCACGAGTACGAGCTCGACGCCATCCTCCGCGAGACGTTCCGCGCCCGCGGCGCCGAGCGGTGCTGCTATGCGCCCATCGTCGGCTCGGGCCCGAACGCGGCGATCGTGCACTACCGGAAGAACCGCAGGTGCATGCAGGACGGCGAGCTCGTGCTCGTCGACGCGGGGTGTGAGCTCGGTTACCTCGGGAGCGACGTCACGCGCACGTTCCCGGTCTCGGGCACGTTCGCGCCCGCCCATCGCCGCCTCTACGAGGCCGTGCTCGAGGCGCAAGAGGAGGCGATCGAGGCCGTGCGCCCGGGCGCGACGCTCGACGACATCCACGCTGCGTGCGAGCGGCGCCTCGCCGCGGCGATGGTCGAGCTCGGCATCCTCGCGAAGGACGCCGAGCCGGGCGCGCACCTGCGCTACTTCAACCACCGCACGAGCCACTGGCTCGGCATGGACGTGCACGACGCGGGCGCCTACCACGTCGGCGGCGAGCCGCGCCGCCTCGAGCCCGGGATGGTCCTCACGATCGAGCCGGGGATCTACGTGCGCAGCGGCGACGACCGCGCGCCGCTCGAGCTCCGCGGCGTGGGCGTGCGCATCGAGGACGACGTCCTCGTCACGCACGAGGGCGGCAGCGTCCTCACGCACGACACGCCGAAGCGCGTGCGCGACGTCGAGCGAGCTTGTCGCTGACGAGCCCGCGGCGCGACGACGCGCGCTTCGCCGCCGAGCTGGTCGCTTGGTTCCAGCGCGGCGCCCGCGAGCTCCCGTGGCGCACCGCCGCCCGCGATCCGTACGCGGTCTGGATCAGCGAGGTCATGCTCCAGCAGACGCGCGTCGAGACTGTCATCCCGTACTTCGAACGGTTCCTCGCGCGGTTCCCGACGACGCGCGCCCTCGCCGACGCGGCCGAGGCCGACGTGCTCGCGCTGTGGAGCGGCCTCGGCTACTACCGCCGCGCGCGCGCGCTGCACGCGACGGCGCGCGAGGTCGTCGAGCGGTTCGGCGGCGCGCTGCCCGCGAGCGCCGACGCCCTCCGCGCGCTCGGCGGCGTCGGCCCGTACACGGCGGGCGCCGTCGCCAGCATCGCCTTCGATCTGCCGGAGGCGCTCGTCGACGGGAACGTGGCGCGGGTGCTCGCGCGGGTCGAGGCGATCGACGCTGCGATCGACGGCGCCGCCGGGCGGAGGCTCGCGTGGGAGGCGGCGCGGCGGCGCGTGCCGCTCGTCGGGGCGGGCCGCTACAACGAGGCGCTCATGGAGCTCGGCGCCACCGTGTGCACGCCGCGCGCGCCGCGCTGCGAGGCGTGCCCCGTCGCGAAGCGCTGCCGCGCCAACATCGACGGTCGCGTCGACGAGCTGCCGAAGACGACGCCGAAGCGCGCGGTCAAGCTCGTCGAGCTCACCTGCGCCGTGCTCGTGAAGGGCGCCCGCGTGCTCCTCGGACAGCGCGCACGAGCCGGCCTCTTCGCGGGCCTGTGGGAGCCACCGATGGTCGAGGCGCGCACGCTCGCGGCCGCGCGGCCGAAGCTCCGCGCGCTCGGCGTTCCCGGCGTCGAGGGGCTTCGCTCGGCGGGGCGCGTCGAGCACACGCTCACGCATCGGCGCCTCGCCGTGCTCGTCGCGACCGGGCCTGCGCCGGCGCGCGCGCGGACGCCCTCGCTCGCGCACGTCGTCGACGGCGATCACGCCTACGGCGCGTTCGCGTGGGCCGATCCGACCGACGGCGCGCGCGGCGTCTCGACGCTGACGCGCAAGATCCTGAAGCGCGCCGGCCTCGGCTGACACGTCGGCGCGTTTCGAGCGTGCGGCGCGCGGGCCGCCGTCCTACCAAGCGGGGCCGTGCGAGCGAGGACGACCCCGCGGGCTCCTTCACGTCCGACGCGTTCGACGCGATCAAGGACGGCCCTCGTCGCGTGCGCGTTCGCCGCGCTCGGCGCCGCGCCCGCCGTCGCTCGCGCCGACGAGCCAGCGCCGCTCTCGCCCGCCGAGGTGCGCGCGCTGCACGATTTGACCGAGGCGCCGCGCGGGTTCTTTCGAGTGAACGGGAGCCTCGAGCTCGGCGACGGGCTGCGCTTCAACAACCCCTATCGCCTCTCGAGCGAGCTCGGCTCGACGGCCGAGTCCGTGTCGCGCACCGCGTCGTACGTCGACCTCGCCGCGTCGATCACGTACGGCCCCGCGCGCGGGCTCGCGCACGGCTTCGGCGTCCACCTCTGCACCGCGATGGAAGGCGTGCCCCAGCAGGTGGTCACGCCGAGCTATGTCGCCGAGTACCGCACGCGCGACGCGCGCTGGCTCCTCGGCGGTCGGTTCGCGACGCCGATCGTCGTCACGCCCGACACGACGATGGGCCTCGAGCTCGCCGCGACGGCCGCGTATTTCTTCACCGGCAAGATCGGCGTCGGCGCAGAGCTGGTCGGGGACGTGTTCTACGGCGCGGCGACGCCGACGACAGGGATCTCGGCGTACCCGATCCTGTCGGCGCAGCTCGGCGTCGTCTTCGCGCAGGAGCTCTTGCCGTGAGCCGCGCCCAGACCGCGCCGAGCCGCGCCGCCGTCCTCCGCGTCATCGCGGCGGTGGTCTTCTTCTGCGCGGCGCCGACGGCGGGCGACATCGGCGGCTGCGGCCAGGACGAGGTGGCGCTCGATCCGGTCGCGTTCTTCGGCAACAAGCAGCAGATCGACTGCACGCAGTGCACGGCGTGCGGCATCACGACGCCCGCGTGCGCGACCGCGTGCGCCGGCGGGACGCCCGATCCGGACGCGTTTCCGCCCGGGTGCGTGCCGCTCGTGCACGACGGCGAGGTCTGCCTCGACGCGCTCAACGCGGCGAGCTGCGCCGACTACACGTCGTTCACCGCGGCCCAGGGCGCGACCGTGCCGAGCGAGTGCGACTTCTGCCCCGCGGGTGGCCCGTGAGTGCGTCGCCGCGCGTCCGCGCGATGCTCGCGTGGGTCGCCCTCGCGGCGTGCGGCTGCGCGGTGACGGCGACGACGGGCGAGTATGCCCTCTATCGACAGACGCGCGTCCTCCCCGGCGTCGAGGAGCGCCTCGCCGCGGCCGACGACTACCTCCGCAAGTACCCGCGCGGCGCGCTCGCCGACGACGTGCGCGCGCGCTTCAAGCGCGACGAGGCGCTCTATTACAAGAGCAAGAAGGACAGCGTCGCGGGCCTCGCCTCGTACCTGCGCGCGCTGCCTTCTGGGCCGCACGGCGTCGAGGCGGCCGGGCGCATCGGCGCGCTGCGCACGAAGCAGGGCCGCGGCGAGGAGCTCCGCGTGGCCGGCCTCGCGACCGCGGCGCGCATCGAGCGGGCGGTCGCCGCGCGCGAGCACCTGCGGGACGAGATCGTCGGCTGGGTCGGCCGCTTCGAGGATCCCGTCGTGTTCACGGCGCCCGTCTCCGAGGCGCCGCGTGAGCTGCTCGTCCCGTGGTCGCTCTCGCTGCCGGCGCCGAAGTGCACGCAGCCGCTCGGCAAGAACGCGTCGCCGACCGTCGCGTGGCGGTGCGAGCGCGTCGAGGAGCTCCCGTACGTGATCGTCGCGAACGGCGTCGAGGAGGCGCGCGAGGCGACGCTGTCGGTCGTCATGGACCAGGACGCGTCGGGCCGCCCGCTGTCCGCGACCGTCGGCGGGCCCGAGCTCTTCTTGCGGCTCGAGGAGGCAGGCGTCGTGCGCGCGTTCGATCGCGACGACTCGGAGCACCGCGTCGGTGCCGTCTCGCGCGCGGTCGAGCTCCTCCGCGGCGACTTCCAGAAGCGCGTCTCCGTCGACTCGGCGTGCGAGCGCGCCGTCGTCGCCCCCGTCGTGCTCGACCTCGCGTGCAAGGGCGTCCACGTCACCGTGCGCGCGGGCATCGAGCCGGGCGAGGACGACGTCGTGACGATCCGCGCGTTCCCTTGACGCATCGCCGAGCGAGCCGCGCAGCGACACGTCGACGCCGCGCGCATCCGCGCTATCGTCGGGCATGTCTTGCTTCATCGAACGATCAGCTGTGCGGGGAGTCGGGGTCCTGGTGCTCGCGTGCGCCTTCGGCGTCGGAGCGTCGGCGTGCGGCTCGGGCGGCGACGACGCGGCGAGCGCCAGCGGCGCCGCCACCGGCACCGGCGGCGCGAACGGCGCCGGTGGCGCGAGCGGCAGCGGCGGCGCGGGCGCGTCCGGCCAGGCCTGCCGTCCGAGCGCGTCGCCGGTCGAGCTCACGGCGCGCGGCGAGCTGAGCGGCGTCCTCGCCGCCGCGGCAGACGGGGCAGGCGTCGCGCTCGTCGGCTACGACTCCGCGTCGAACCTCATCGGGCTCACCGAGCTCGGCGCGGACCTGACGGCGAACGGCCCGGCGACGCCGATCTTGACGGGCGTCTCGACGAGCTACCTGAGCGCGTATCGGCTGAGCGCGTCGATGTCGCTCGGCGGCCCGCGCGGGATCGTCGCGAACACGGGGCTCGGCTGCCAGTTCGCGTCGATCGCGGCGAACGGCGCCGAGGCCGGCGCGACCGTCGTGGTGGCGGACGAGGCGTGCGAGTCGCTCGCGCCGAGCGGCGACGGCCTCGCGTACCTCACGATGCGAGGCCGAAGCGTGACCCGCGTGAGGGTCGACGCGAGCGGCGCGATGATCGACGCGACCGCCATCGGCACGCTCCCGGACACCAACGTCGAGGCGCTGACGCCCGCGACGCTGACGGACGGCTCGGGGCTCGTGCTCGCGCCGCTCTTCAACCCGGGTCGCGTCGCGGTGCTCCGCGTCGCGGCGGACGGTTCGGGCGTCGGACAGCCGCTCGTGCTGGACGACGCGGCGGACGCGTCCGATCGTCGCTACGCGCTCGTCTCGGTCGGCGACTCGGCGCTCCTCGTCGACGGGCCGAGCACCCTCGCGATCCCCGCGACGCAGGGCGTGCGCGTGCGGGTCGTGACCGCGGACGGCGAGGTCGGCCCGGCCGCGTCGATCGATGCCAGCGTCACCCAGCTCGAAGCCCTCGCCGCGACGCGCGTCCCCGGCGGCGCCGTCGTCGCGTTCGCCGTGCCGGGCGCCTCGGGTACCCCGAACCTCACGCTGGCGCGCCTCGACGCCGCGGGCGCGGTCGTCGGCGGTACGGTGGCGCTCTCGGGGCCGAATTTCAGCGACAACGTGGCGCAGATGCTCCCGCTGCTGCTCACCTCGACGTCGCACGGCGCCGCGCTCTTCGTGCAGGGCGGGCTCCAGGGCGAGCTCTCGCCCATCTTCGCGTTCGACGTCGACTGCCCTTGAGAGCGGGGCGTCGGCGTCGTCGGCTCAACAGGGGCGCGCCTTGTTCTTGCTCCGGAGGTGCTCCGTGTGGGCGGGGCATTTGTCGTGGATCTTGGCGCTCGCGGCCTTGTAGCGGGCCTTCATGTCCTCGAACGTCGCCTTGTCCTCGCGGTGCAGGTCGTGGAGCTCGCCCGGGTCGGCGACCACGTCGTAGAGCTCGAACGCGTCGTCGTCGCCGAACGAGATGATCTTGTACTTGCCGTGGACGAGCGCGCGGTGACGATCGTTGTCGGTCGTGCGCGGCAGATCGATGATGACATCGCGCTCCTCGGCCGGGCCGCCCCAGATCTCGCCGACGAGGCTCTTGCCCTCGAGCTCGCTCGACGCGGGCGCGCCCGTGAGCTCGAGGATCGTCGGCGCGAAATCGATGGCGCTCCGCGGCGCGTCGATGTGGCGCGCGGTCGCGCCGGGCGCCTGGATCATGAGCGGCACGTGCGTGAGCACCTCCCACACCTCGAAGCCGTGGCGATACATCTTGTGCTCGCCGAACGCCTCGCCGTGATCGGCGGACACGATGACCACCGTGTCCTTGCCCCAGGGCTGCGCCTTCACGAAGTCGAGGAGCTTGCCGACGTGCTGATCGACGAAGGTGACCTCGGCGTCGTACTTGTCGCGAGCCTTCTTGCCGTACGGCCCGATGCCCGGGTGCGGCATGTACTCGTCGTGCGGATCGAGGAAGTGGAACCACGCGAAGAACGGCTTGCCCGAGCCCGTGTTGGCCTTGTCGGAGAGCATCTGCTCGGCGAGCGCCTCGTGCTCGGGAGAGGTGATGTTCTCGTCCGTCTTGTTGTTCTCCTTGAGGCCAGGGACCATGCGGTAGTCGTCGAAGCCTTGACGGAACCCGCTCTTGCGATCGAAGTAGAAGTGCGCGTGCGCCGAGAGCGTGCGGACGCCCGCCTTCTGCAGGAGCTCGGGGAACATCGTCACGCTGTCCGGGTACTGCTCGAAGAAGTAGCCGCTGCGATCGAGCTCGCTCGGGTAGCGCCCCGCGAGCATCCCGCCGAGGCTCATCGCCGTGTACGAGCTCACCGAGTAGGCGCGCGTGTAGCTCACGGCCTTCTTCTCGAACGCCGTGAGCACGGGGGCGATGTCGCGCGGGTAGCCGGCCCAGGGCATGTCGGCGCGCAGGCTGTCGATCGTCACGAGCAGCACGTTGAGCTTGCCTGCCGGGCGGCCGCCCGACGGCGCGGCGGGCGCTGCGCTCGCGGCGGCGCTCGCGGTCACGGCCGGCGGCGGCGGCGCGGGCGGCGGCGCGACGGCGACCGACGCGTCCGACGGCGGCGCGGCGGGCGGGGGCTCGCTCGAGCAGGCGAGCGCGGCGGCGGCGCCCGCGGCGAGCGCGAGCAAACGGAGGACGAGGGCGTGGTTGGAGCGTCGCATGGTGCCGCCTCTCCCATACTCCGATCGGCGCCGCGGGCCGCGAAAACGGCGAGCCGGGTCCTCCGCGTTCCCCTATGCTCCCGCGACCGAAAGACATGACGTCCGGACCGCCGCGCAAGCCTCCGCCTCCGCCCCCGCCCGTGGTTCGTCCCGGCGAGACGCGCGTCACGACGACGCGCCCGCTTCCCGCGCCGACCGGCCGGGCCGCGGCGATGTCGCTCTCGGACATCCCGCGGCCGCAGCACGCGCCGATGGTCGCGCCCGTCGGCCAGAGCGTCAGCCAGCAAGCGAAGGACGCCATCGCCGAGATGGCGCTCGGCCTCCTCGAGGAGCAAGTCCAGGCGCGCATCGTCCACTACAAGGCCGATCTCGAGACGAACCCGGAGCTCGACGCCATCACCGCGGGCGTCGTCGCCCAGCTGAAGCAGCTCCAGGCGCAGATGGGCGGCGGCGCCGGCGCCCAGCACGGCCCCGCGAGCGCCAAGGAGTCGATCCGCGACGCGCACGAGCGCACCCTCCGAGGCCTCCTCGAGCGCGTCTTCCGCGCCGACGCGCCGAGCCTCCTCGTCGAGCGCCGCATGAAGGAGATCATGCGCAAGCTCGCGCGGCTCTTCTTCCAGTCCGAGCTCCACGAGAAGACCCGCGGCAAGGACGGCGCGGTGAAGGTCATCCAGCACGGCGAGCAGGCGATCTTCTACCTGCTCATGCGCTACGAGAACCGCCTCAAGAACGAGCTCGGCGGCTTCGACTACGCGAACGACGAGATCAAGGAGCGCACCTTCGAGATGCTCGCGAAGCTCGCGAAGGACATGCAGGACGCGTTCTTGTCGCGCCGCTCGAGCGAGCTCAGGCGCATCGTCGCCACGTTCAACGGCGTGCTCGTCGACTTCTGCGTGAAGCAGCTCGCGCCCGCGGTGCCCGAGCTCACGAGCGAGGTCGTCACGCAGGCAGCGACGTTCGAGGGCAAGGCCTTCGCTTACAAGGTCTCTGCCGACGCGTTCCCGAGGTTCCGCGCCGCGTTCGAGCGGCGGTTCATGGTGCGGCTCGTCGGCTTCGCCGAAGATCAGCTCATCGCGCGCCTCGCCGACACGGCCGGCGCCGAGCGCGAGGAGACGGTGCAGTTCGTCACCGACCCGCGCATCTTCAGCATGATCGTCGGCGAGCTCAGCGAGGCGATCTACGAGTTCCTCTGCAACGAGGGCTTCCTCGATCTGCCCGTCGACTGGCGCAACGCCTCGACCGCGCGCGCCACGGCGTAGCCTTCAACAGGTCGAGTGGATCAAGGCGCCGACCCTGCGACCTTCGTCGATCAGCTCGTTCACCATGCGCGCCGCCTCCTTCGACTGGGCGACGCGCACCTCGACGCCGCGAGCCTCGAGCGCCTGGATCGTCGTCGCGGGGACGAGCAGCACGAGATCCATCCCGCGCGAGAGGACGATGATGTCGGCGCCTGCCTCGAGGAGATCCTCGGCGTCGGCGAGCTGGATGCCGGGCACGTGCTGGGTGCCGGTCTCGCGCCAATCCCAGGCGCGCGCGCCGCCGGGCGAGAGCTTCACGTCCTTGAACGTGCGGCCCGCCGCCTCGATCTTGCCCCACTCGATTTGATCCACGCGCGGCGTCGTCCGGGTCATCGCAAGGCCTCCCGCGCCGAGCGTGGCACCCGGCGCCGCGCGGGTCACGTTCTTCACGCTCGTCGCCACATGTCGGTCGGGCGCGCGTAAGCTGCGCGGTCGATCCACGGGAAAGGCGAGCGAGACACATGCGGAAGGGCATCTGGGCGGGCGCGCTCTGCGCCGTCGTGAGCGGCGCGGTAGGCCTCGGCTGCGCGCGCGGGCCCGACATCGCGGTCAACGGCCTCGCGCTGCAGCGGGTCGTCATCTACCGAAACG
>DASYCF010000857.1:0-5245 GCA_036500365.1 Byssovorax sp. | reverse complement strand
GCGCGACCGCGCGCGAAGGACCGGGGGCGACGCCCGTCGCCGCGCGCGCCCACACGCGGGGGCCGTGGACGCGCAGCGTCTTCTCGAGGAGCGCATGCGCGGCGGCGACGCGGAGCGTGACGTCTTGATGCGTCGCGGCGGGCGCGCCCGCGCGTGCGGCGGAGGGCTGCGCGGTCGCCACGAGCAGCACGTCGGTCCCGGGCCGCTCGACCACGCGATCGCTCGGGTAGCGGACGCTCGAGAGCGCGCCGTCGCCCCGGCGCATGTCGTCGATGCGGATCACGGCGCCGGGCCGCGCGATGCGCACCGCGCCGACGGGCGAGACGTCCCACGTCATCTTGGCGATGACGACGATCACATCGCGCCCGTGCCGATCCGGCATGGGCAGCGCGCGGACCTCCATCGGCGACCGGTTGTCGACGAGCCGGTCCGGGTTCATCCCCTGTGAGGCCTCGATTGCCCGTGCGACGCGCTCGGCGGACGCATGGTCGGTCAGTTCAGGCGGAGCAGGCGGGCCACCATCTTGTGCATGCCCTCGGCGCGCGAGACGATCCGCTGCGCGTACGTCTCGACCTCGCCGGCCGCGCGCAGCACGAACGCGGCGGCGCCGGTCGTGAGCTGCACCTCGTCGGTGGCCTCGATCGAGATCGACGCCGCCTTCACGACGTAACGCTCGCCTTCGTCGATGCCGGGGGTCGGCTGCGTGCGGAGCGCGCCCACGATCACGAGCTCCGCGCCGCGCGCCTCGACGAGGACGCGCTCGCCGCGCTCGCACGCGCCCGCGACGACCGTCGTGTGCACGGGCGCGTCGAGCGCCGCCGCGCGGACGACGCCGCCGACCTCGACCTCGGCCGCGCGCCCGTCGACCGAGACGACCCGCGCCGTCGCGAGCGCGGGCAGCGCCGGCGACGACGTCGCGGTGGACGCGCCCGCCTCGACGCGGCGGAGCGCGCGAACCTCACCGTGCTGACCCCGCACACGTGCCGCCTTCGACGAGCTCATGAAGCCTCCGTTGCGCGGCGATGATACCGACCCGCGACCCCTTGGCAACGGCCGTTACGCGCCACGGCATCGAGCAGATCCGCGGCGCGACGGCGCAGCGCGGGGCGCGTGCCGAGTGGTAGGCTGCGCCGCGGTGCTGGTCGCGTCGTTCTGCTCGCTGCCCGTCGGCTGTGTTCGCTGGACCGCCGGGGAGCCGATGATCACCGTGGTCGTCAAGGCGACGTACGCGCTCGTCGCCGACGGCGAGGTCGCGCTCGCGTACACGCAAGACGCGCTGTCGCTCGACGTGCCCGAGCCGCTCGGCGACGCGGCCTCGCTGCGCGTCGCGTCCGACTTCGTCCCGCGCAAGGAGTTCGCCGACGTGCTGCTCGTCGGACACGCGAAGGCGGACACGCCGACGACGCAGATCGAGGCGCGCCTCGTCGTCGACGTGTTCGACAAATCCTTCGTCGCGCTCGCGGGCGCGCCGGTGACGCGCGTGCCGCTCGTCGCGCGCCACCTCCGCGCGAGCGCCGCGCCCGGGGCGCCCGCCGTCGTCCTCGGTCCGCGCGCGGCGTGGGAGCGGAGCGCCGGCGCGGCGGGCGCGCCTGCCGGCGGCGTGCGGCACTGCCCCGAGGGGTTCGACTTCTCGTACTTCAACTACGCCCCAGCCGATCAGCGCGTCGGCCTCCTGCGCCCGAACCCTGCGATCACGCTCGTCGGCCTGCTCGACGGCGCGCACGTGCGGCGGTGTTGGCTCCCGGGATCGCGGCCGCGCGTGTTCGCGTTCGGCGAAGCGGGCCCGGGGCGCGCGCCGGCCGAGCTACAGATGGCGGCAGACACGCTGTGGATCGACTGCGACCGCGCCGTATGCACGCTGACGTTCCGCGGCGTGAGCCCGCTGTCGCGCTTCCCCGAGCCGCCGACGACGCTCGTCGTCGCGCTCGAGCGGCGCGGCGCGTCGAGCGGCTGGGCGAGCCTCGCCTCGCGCGTCGACACCATCGCGCGCACCGTCGCCGCCGAGGCTCCCGGCGCTGACGCGTACGTGGAGGACAGCGAGTTCGAGACGACGCGCAAGCGCAAGCGCGCGCCCGAGCTCGCGCAGCCTGCGCCGGTCGACCCGCCGTCGATCGACCCCGACGACGACGGCGAGGACCTCACCGTGACGCGCGCGCGCGTGCCGCCGCGCACGCGCCCGATGAGCGCCGTCGACGACTCGGTCACGCGGACGCGGCAGCTGAGCGCGGAGGACGCGGCGCGGCTCAAGGCGGCGCTCCCGTTTCAAGGCGCGGCGCCGTCGAGCGTGCGCGAGCCGGCCGCGCCGGCGCCGCCTTCGACGCCGGAGCCGAGCGCCATCACCGCGGCGCCGGTGAGCAGCGGGCCGTTCCTCGCGCAGCTGGCCTACTGGGAATCCCCCGCGGCGGAAGACACTCGTCGCGACGCCGTCGAGCCCGACGACCCCGTCACGCCCCCCGTCGTCGTCGACCCGCCGAGCACCGACGACAAGACCACGGTCGTCGACGAGGCGAGCGTCCGCGCGGCGCGGGCGCTCCCGTTCGGGCGCGAGACGCTCATGGTCGAGCCCGGCAGGCTCGGCGCGGCGCTGCCGTTCGCGCGCGATCTCGGCCCGCCGGCGCTCGTGTCGCAGCCGCCGCCCGTGCCCCTCCCGCCTAATCCGGACCTCGGCGCCGCGGCCGACGCCGAGCCGAGGCGGCGTGGGCGACGGGAGCCGACGACGATGATCGCCGACGACGTGGCGCTGCGCCCGGCCCTGCCCTTCTCGTCGCCGGACGCGCGGCCCGCCGACATCCGCGTCCTGGCCCGGCCGTCGCCCGAAGACGTGCCGCCGGCGCGCCTTTCGGGCGGGCGCCTCCACGACGAGCCGCCGCCGCTGTCGACGCGCGCGCAGCTCGCCGCCGCGGCCGCCGCGGAGGCCGCGCGCGAGCCCCTGCTGCCGCTCGATCGCTACGCCGAGGTGAAGGCCGCGATCTGGGCGGGCGCCGAGCCGCGCGAGCGCGTGCTCGAGCAGCACGGCCTCGGCGAGGTCGACTGGCTCGAGCACGAGCGGAAATACGCCGCAGCGCTCGCGGCCGAGGCGGAGCTCGGCAAGCGTGAGCTCGCGCAGTCGGTCCGCGCCGCCATCTCGCGCGCGAGCGGCCGCGGCGGCGGCGCCCCGACCGACGAGCTCATGCCGATCGACGAGTACGTCGCCCTGCGCGTCGAGATCGAGCGCGCGACGAGCCCGGCCGACGTGCTGCGCGAGCGCGGCGTCTCCGAGGCTCGGTGGCGCGCCACGCGGCGCGGCTTCCAGGATCGCGCCCGCCTCGACAAGAAGCTCGCCGAGGAGCTCGCGCGAAAGCTCGACACCGCGCGCGACGCGAGCAGCGCGCCGAAGCCCTGAATCGACCCTCTGCGGGGCGCGTCATTCCCCGGGGGCGCCCGCGTCGTCTTGCGCCTGCGCCTCGGGGGCGAGCGCGTGCTTCGCGAAGAACTTCAGGATCTCGTCCTCCTTGCCCTTCGGCCAGCGGCGGTGGTTCGCGGTGCCCTTCACCTCGCTGCACTTGTTCTTGAAGGCGCAGTTCGGCTCGTCGTCGTTGCCGGCGCCGAGGCGGAGCCAGCGCGTGTCGGCGCCGGCCGCGTCGCGCGCGTTTCGCCACTCCTCGACGACGTCGCATTTCGTGAAGAAGTCGCACGCGCGGTAGAGGATGGCGGCGGGCGTCGGCGGGCCGCCGCAGCTCCACTTGGCCGAGAGCGGCTCGGCCGCGAACGCGCCGAACGCGGCGACGCGGTCGGGCCGCGTCATCGCGTAGAGCGCGGCCATCTGCCCGCCGGTCTGCGCGCCGAGCGTGTAGACGCGGCGCGGATCGACGAGGTGCTTCGCGTCGACCTCGGTGAAGAAATGGTCGACGGTCTCGACGTCGACGTTGCCCGCGCCCGTGTGCTCGACGTCGAAGATCGAGCCGCGGCGGCCACCCTGGATGTGTCGGCCCTGCACGGCGAGGACGAGGAAGCCCTTGTGCGCCGGGTCGCCCGTCAAGTCGGCCGTCGACAGGAGCTTCCGGAGCGACGTCTTCTTGTCGACCATGGTCGGGTCGTCGAGCCCGCCGTGGAAGAACAGCACGATGGGCAGCGGGGCGCGCGCCTCGACCCCGCGCGGCGCGAAGAGGCACGCGTAGCGCGGCGAGCCGAGCGCGTCCTTCCACTCGAAGATCTGCGCGTCGCGGCAGGCGGGCCGCCCGAGGACGCGGCTGATGTCCTTGTCGGGCTCGCCGGCCGCGGCGAGGCACGAGCCCGCGATCGGCGCGCGCACGGCGACCGGCGCCGCGGGCGTGTCCGCGCCGCCGTCGCGCTTCTTCTTGGCCGTTCGGCGGGCGCCGCCGTCCGCCCCCGCGTCGGTCACGCCGCGCTCGGCGCCGCCGTCCCGCGAGAAGACCCCGAGCAAATCGCCGGCGTCCACGTCGTCCGACGGCGCGTGGCAGGCGGCGAAGAGCGCCGGCGCGAGCGCGCCCGCAGCGAGGCACCCCGCGACGGCCCGCGCGGAGCTGCGCAGAGGACCCACGGGGCGACCTTAGTACATCGATCACCGAACCGGTCGAGGCCAGCGCACGCCGCCGTCGCGTTCGAATGTCGAGCCCCGGCAGCGCATCCGAGGAGGCGAGCAGGACGAGCGCGACCACGCCGGCCCTGCAGGAGGAGACGATGTCGATGTCGACGCGGCCGTTCGCCGCGCTCAAGGCCCGCGGAAGCGGCGCCGTCGTGATCGGGCTCGCGGCGCTCGCGCTCGCGGCCCTGACGCCCACGGACGCGTCCGCCGACGCACCGGGCCCCGCCGCAGCGCCCGTGCTCGCTCACGCGCGCGACGCGGTTTTGCGCCTCGAGAGCGAGGGGATGGCGATCCAGGCCGAGCTCCGCGGGGCGCGGTCGAGCCACGACGCCGAGCGGGCGCGCTGCCTCGACGACGCGCTCACCCGCATGCACGTGGCGACGCGCACGGCGCGCGGCCTGCGCGACACCATCGGGGCCGCGGCGACCAGCGGCGACGCCCGCAGCGTAGAGCTCAACACGACGCGCCTCGATCACCTCGCCGATCGGGCGCTCCGGCTCTTCGCGAGCGCGCAGCGTTGCGCCCTCGACCAGCGCGAGCTCTCCGGTGGGCCGAACCGCACCGTAGTCCGCGTCGACGAGCCGGCCGGCCCCCCCGGCGTCGCCGACTTTCCGCTCTCGCCCCCCCCGCGGTGACGACATTCGACGGCCGACCGCGACG
>DASYCF010000856.1:0-5423 GCA_036500365.1 Byssovorax sp. | reverse complement strand
CGCGTGCGCGGCCTGCCCGAGTTCGGCGGCGAGCTCCCCGTCGCCGTGCTCGCCGAGGAGATCGACACGCCCGGCGAAGGTCAGCTCCGCGCGCTCGTCACGAGCTCGGGCAACCCCGTGCTGTCGACGCCGAACGGCGGGCGCCTCGACCGCGCGCTCGCGGGCCTCGAGTTCATGGCCTCGATCGACATCTGCGTGAACGAGACGACGCGGCACGCGCACGTGATCCTGCCGCCGACCGGGCCGCTCGAGCGCGACCACTACGACGCGGTCTTCCACACGCTCGCCATCCGCAACACCGCGCGCTTCTCGCAGGCCGTGTTCCCGAAGCCCGAGGGCGCGCTGCACGACCACGAGATCTTCGCCGCGCTCACCGAGCGGCTCCGCGCGCGGCGCGGCGTGTTCGCGGCGATCGGCGCGCGCGCCGAGCGCGTCGCCCTCGAGCGGCTCGGTCCGCGCGGGCTCGTCGATCTCGGCCTGCGCGCGGGGCCGTACGGCGGCAAGCTCGCGGCGTGGCGCGGCCTGTCGCTGAAGGCGCTGCTCGACGCGCCGCACGGCGTCGACCTCGGCGCGCTCGAGCCCCGCTTGCCAGGCGCGCTGCACACGAGGGACAAGAAGATCCACCTCGCGCCGGACGTGTTCCTCGCCGACGTGCCGCGGCTCCTGCGCTCGCTCGACGAGGCGCCCGGCGACGCGCGCGCGCTCGTGCTGATCGGCCGGCGCGAGCTCCGCTCGAACAACTCGTGGATGCACAACAGCCCGCTGCTCGTGAAGGGTCCGCGGCGCTGCACGCTCAAGATGCACCCGAGCGACGCGGCGGCGCGCGGCCTCGCGAGCGGCGATCGCGCCCGCGTCGCGTCGCGCGCCGGCAGCGTCGACGCGGCGATCGACGTGTCGGACGAGATGATGCCGGGCGTCGTCAGCCTGCCGCACGGCTACGGCCACGACCGCCCCGGCGTGCGGCTCTCGGTCGCGAGCGCGCACGCGGGCGTCAGCCTGAACGACCTCACCGACGAGCAGCGCGTCGACGAGCTCACGGCGAACGCGGACTTCGGCGTCACAGTGAGCGTCGAGCGCGCCGACGCGAGCGCGACGACGTCGGCGCCCGCGGACGCGTGAGGATGCCGGCGCGCGGGCGAGCCCTGCTGCCGCTCGCCGCCGCGGGTGCGATCGCGTGCGGCGCGTCGCCCGCGGCGCCCGAGCGACCCGCCGCGACGAGCGACGACGCGCACGAGACGACCGAGGCTCCCAGCACCGCCGCGTCGCTCTCGAGCGCGACCGCGATCGCGACGACGAAGCCTCCCGATCCGCCGGCGCCGCGCGCGCCGTTCGCGCCGCCCGCGTGCACGGCCCCGCAGGAGAAGACGCGCGCCGACGGTGACTGCGCGTGGACGCCGATCGCGACCGGCGACGATCCGCCGCTCCTCTTCAAGGCGCGCGTGCACCCGAACGCGATCAAGAGGTCGGTCTACGTGGAGGTCGTCGCGATCGACGCCGCGCGCGTCGGCCTCGGCGCGATGGGCGGCACGCTCGAGCCGAACGCCGCCGCGCCCGAGGCGGCGCGCGCCGGCCTCGTGCCCACGGCGAGGCTCGACGCGCTCGTCGCTGTCTTCAACGGCGGCTTCATGGAGCGACACGGTCACTACGGCATGCGCGTCGACGGCGTGACGCTCGCGCCGCCGCGCGACGACGCGTGCACCATCGCCGTGCTCGACGACGGGCGCGTCGTCGTGGGCGAGTGGTCGACCCTCGACGCCGGGGCGCGCGGCGCGCCTACGCTGAGGCAGACGCCGCCCTGCCTGGTCGAGCGCGGCGTCGTCCACCCCGACATCGACTCGGAGGTGCGCCCACGCAAATGGAGCGCGTCCGTCGACGGTCAGCTCGACGTGCGGCGCTCCGCGCTCGGCGCCGATCGAACGGGCGCGACGCTGCTCTTCGGCCTCGGCGAGTTCACGACGCCGCACGACCTCGCCGACGCGATGCGCGCCGCGGGCGCCGTCGTCGCCGCGCAGCTCGACATCAACTGGTCGTACACGCGCTTCCTCGTCTACGGCGTCGATCACGCCAAGCACGTCGTGAAGGAGACGCTCGTGCCGAAGCTCAAGTACGCGCCGAACGCGTACGTCGACAAGCCTGCGGAGCGCGATTTCTTTTTCCTGTATCGGCGTTGACGCGCGGCGCCGCTTTCTTGGTCAGGAGGCACGCACGCGGTAGGACGGCGACGTGCTCCGCGCGCTCCAGCTCATCGTCTCGGCGATCCTGCTCACGCGGCCGCAGATGCCGCACGCCGAGGCCGAGCGCTACGCGCGCGTGATCCAGGAGGAGGCGGTCCGGCGCGACTTCGACCCGTTCACGGTCGTCGCCATCGTGCACTACGAGTCGCACTGGCTCCCGGGCGTCGTGTCGCCGGACGGCGAGGACTACGGGCTCGGTCAGATCCGCGCGCGCTTCGTCGCGGGCTGCCACGACGACGCGGATCCGGTGCACGCGCCGAGCCCCGGCTGCCGCGCCGCGAAGGCGACGCTCTTCGGCGGCGAGACGAACCTGCGCCGCGTCGCGATGCTCATCACGGCGAACCGCGAGCTCTGCAAGGACAAGGTCGGGAGCGCCTGGTTCCCGCAGTGGCTCGCGGGCTACCAAGGGTCGAACCGCCCGAGCCGCGACGAGTGGTGCAAGCCGACCGACAAGGCCGCGCGCGTCATCGCGTACCAGCGCGCGCTCGTCTCGACCTTCGCGCCGCCGCCGAAGAAGCCCGCCGACGCGAAGGCGGTCGACCCGAAGACTCCCAGGATCGTCGAGGTTCACGAGCACGAGCACGAGCACGAGCGCCGGCACGCCGACATCCGCGATGCTCTGCCGATCGCGAAGCGCGAGGAAGCTCCGTCGCGCAAGCGCGCCGCGAACATCGCGCCGCGCGCTCCTCGCGGGGGTGACCCCACGCGCGCGAGCGAAGCCGACACAGCAAAATAGATCCGATCACGACCTACTACGCGCAATATATTGCACCACTGCCTTGCGCGGAGAGGATCACGGTCCCCCGCCGCCGTCGCAGGGGCATCGTGGGTAGGCGTGCGCTCGACCTCCGACGACCCGAGAAGAGTTGCGCCCTCGAGGGCGGCGGTCAGGCGCCTTCGGGCTTCTTCGATTCGAAGCGGTCGCGGCGGGTCGCGCGGTTCTGCACGGCCTCGCGCGCGAGGGCGTCGGCGCGCTCGTTCAAGATGACGCCCGCGTGGCCGGGGACGTAGACGAGGCGCGCGCCCTTGCGCCCGCCGAAGACGGCCTTCACGCGGGCCACGAGCTCCGTGTTCGCCTTCGCCTTCCAGCCCTTCGACAAGACGCCGATCGAGTACTGGCTGTCGGTGTGGACGACGCACGGCTTGGTCGCGTCGGCCGCCTCGATCGCGCGCTGGATGGCGGTGAGCTCGGCGATGTTGTTCGTGCCGGTGCCGAGGTACTCGCTGATCTCGACGCGCACGGGGCCGTCGATGACGACGACGCCGAGCCCCGCCGGACCGGGGTTGCCCGAGCACGCCCCGTCGGCGTAGGCGATGATCGCGCCCTCGGGGATGACCGCCGGCTTCGCCGCCGCGCCCTTCGCCGCCGTGCGGCCGCTGCGCGTCGCGCCCTGCTCGCTCGCCGCGGGCTTGTCGACCGCGCTCGCGGCGGCGCACGTCTCCTCGGGCAGCACGGGGCCGGGCTCGACGGCGAGGTTCGACGCGCGCGCCTCGTATTTGCGGCCGTCGTTCGCCTTGTAGCGGATCTCGACGCGCCCGCCGCTGTCGACGAGGCGACCGGACTCGTCAGCCTTGGCGAACACCTTCTGACCCCGAAGCGCAGCGCGGACCCACGGCACGCGCGGAGACTCGCACGTGCCGCCGCGCCGCCGCAACCTCGCCAAGCAGCCCACGGCGCGACGGCGCTCGGCGCGCGCGTTCGGCGTCGACGAAGTCCGGACGTCCGGACCTCGTCGCGCGCGCTGTCACGGCTCGGCGCAGCTCGCGGCCGATGCGTCGGACGCCCACGTCATCAGGTGCGCGACGCCCGCGTCGCCCCACGCCGCGCGCGTCATCGACACGAGCCGGCACCACTCGTGGCTGGTCTGCTGCACGGCGAGCGCCTTCGCGGTGACGAACTGCGCCTCGCGCCCCGCGGTGTCGCTGAAGTCCTTGTTGAGATCGGCGTGCGTCATCGCGATCGACGGCGGGCAATAGTTCCCGGGCTCGTAGTCGACCGTGCCGGTCATGACGCCCGGGTGCGCGGCAGGCCCGGTCTTCACGCGCACGATGGCGTCCTGCGGGTAGGGCGCGTCCGCGTGGCGCGTGACGGACGTGCGCTTCGGCGAGGACCCCTGGACGAGCCCCACTCCGGACGGGCTCAAGACCTCGTACGGCGTCCAGGCGGGCCAGAGGCCGAACGACGCGTCGACGAGGCCGCCTTCGCCGAGCTCGACCCAGTTCGAGTGCGCGTAGAAGTCCTGCGTCGTGTGCAGCCAACGGCCGAACTCGAGCGCCGCCTCCGCGTCGCTCTCGGGCGTCGCCGCCGTCGGATCGAGCGCGGCGATCGCGTCCTGCTGGTCGCCGCGGACGACGTCCGCGCCGCCGGTGAAGTTGCAGTCGTCGAAGTGGTGCGCGTCGTCGAGCACGAACTCCACGTCGACGGAGACGTTCGCCGCTTGGATGGCGGTCACGATCTCGGGGAGCAGGAACGAGAGGCCCGACGCGGTGATCTCTTCGTGAACGGGCTCGCCGCGAGGGCGGTCGCGAACGGCTGCCCGTCGCTCCCGATCGACTCGGTCTCGGGCGCGGCGCAACCTGCCTGGGACGCGGCCATCGAAATGCACGCGACGGCGGTGAGGATCTTGGAGGTGTTCATGCGTCATGCTCGTGAGCGTCTCCGACCCCGGAGAGCCAGACGGCGGCGCGATGAGCGTGAGGCAGACGAACCTGCACGCGCACGGCCCCGACACCTTCTTCGTGGCGGCTCCCCGCGGGCTCTGGTTCGTGAGCGGCGGCCCCGGCGAGGCGATCTCCGTCCAACAGGTCGTCGATGGGCGCTCGGGGAGCCACACCCGCCACGCGCTCACGGCGGAGCTCGGGGGGCGACCGCTCGCGGTGTGCGCGGTCGCCGCTGGAATCGCCGTCGCGGTGGGGACGCGCGACGGCCTCGCGATCGCGATCACCGACGGCGTCGCCACGCTGTGGGTCGAGGGCGTCGTCGGACGCGGCGCGACGTTCGACCAGCCGGTGTCGCTGCTCGCGTCACCCGGCGGCGACGCGCTGCTCGTCGCGTATGCGGGTGGCGTCGCGCGGTGCGACGTGCTCCGCGAAAGGGACGCGCGCGTCGCGGTGCCGGCCTACATCGACAAAGCCAAGCCAGCTCTTGCACCCGAGGCGCTGCGTCGAGAGGGCCTCTCGGCGGCGCGC
>DASYCF010000855.1:0-3375 GCA_036500365.1 Byssovorax sp. | reverse complement strand
GTCGGGGAACGGCTGCGTGCCGCTCTATCACCTGATGGAAGACGCAGCGACGGCCGAGATCTCGCGCTCGCAGGTTTGGCAGTGGGTCCACCACGGCGCCGTGCTCGACGACGGGCAGACGGTCACGGCCGCGCTCGTGCGATCGACGCTCGCCGTCGAGCTCGGCGCGCTCGTCGCCGCGCGCGCCGGCGCGTCGTCCCATTTCGACGAGGCCGCGAACCTCTTCCTGCGCATGTGCACCGGAGAGTCGTTCGCAGAGTTCCTGACGCTGCCCGCGTACGACCTGCTCGTCGCGGGGGGCGCGTAGCCGCAGTCCACCCGACGAGAGGAGTCCCCCCGCCATGACCGTTCAACAGCTCGAGGCGCCGCACGACGAACACCCGATCTCCAAGGGTGGAGACGACCGGTGGCGGGGGATCACGCGGCCTTACTCCGACGCCGACGTGCAGCGCCTCCGCGGCTCGGTCAAGATCGAATACACGCTCGCGCAGCTCGGGGCGAAGCGCCTCTGGCACCTGCTCCACGCGGAGCCTTACATCCATGCGCTCGGCGCCCTCACGGGCAACCAGGCCATGCAGCAGGTGCGCGCCGGGCTCCAGGCCATCTACCTCTCGGGCTGGCAGGTCGCGGCGGACAACAACGAGGCTTCGTCGATGTACCCGGATCAGAGCCTCTACCCCGCGAACAGCGTGCCGGGCGTCGTGCGGCGCATCAACCAGGCGCTCCTGCGGGCCGACCAGATCGAGCACGCCGAGGGCAAGGCGGCGCGCAACTGGCTCGCTCCCATCGTCGCCGACGCAGAGGCCGGCTTCGGCGGCCCGCTCAACGCGTACGAGCTGATGAAGGGCATGATCGAGGCGGGCGCCGCCGGCGTGCACTTCGAGGATCAGCTCGCCGCCGAGAAGAAGTGCGGTCACATGGGCGGCAAGGTCCTCGTCCCGACGAGCCAGTTCGTGCGCACGCTCGTCGCCGCGCGCCTCGCCGCCGACGTGATGGGCGTGCCGACGGTGCTCGTCGCGCGGACCGACGCCGACAGCGCCAAGCTCCTCACGAGCGACGTCGACCCGCGCGACGCGCCGTTCCTGACCGGCAAGCGCACGGTCGAGGGCTTCTACGAGTTCAAGGGCGGCATCGAGGCCGCGATCGCGCGCGGCGTGGCGTACGCGCCGTTCGCCGACCTCGTGTGGTGCGAGACGTCGACGCCCGACCTCGACGAGGCGCGCGAGTTCGCCGAGGGCGTGCACGCGAAGTTCCCGGGCAAGCTGCTCGCGTACAACTGCTCTCCTTCGTTCAACTGGAAGAAGCACCTCGACGACGCGACGATCGCCAAGTTCCAGCGCGAGCTCGGCGCGATGGGCTACAAATTCCAGTTCGTCACGCTCGCGGGCTTCCACGCGCTGAACCACGGCATGTTCGAGCTCGCGCACGAGTACAAGTCGCGCGGCATGGCGGCTTACTCCGAGCTGCAAGAGCAGGAGTTCGCGAGCGAGGCGCACGGCTACACGGCGACGCGCCACCAGCGCGAGGTCGGCACCGGCTACTTCGACGCGGTCGCGCAGGTGATCTCCGGCGGCCTCGCGTCGACGCTCGCGCTCGCCGAGTCGACCGAAGCAGCGCAGTTCTGATCGGCAGTTCGAGCCGCGTTCAACCCTTCACGCCGCCGGCGGTGAGGCCGGCGACGAGCTGGCGCTGCGCGACGTAGAAGAGCGCCATCACGGGCAGCGACACGACGAGCGCGCCCGCGGCGAAGCGCTCCCACTGCGCGTCGTACTCGCCGATGTACCGCTGGAGGACCACGGGCAGCGTGAAGAGCTGCTCGTGGTCGAGCAGCGTCGCCGCGAGGACGTACTCGTTGTAGGCGCTCATGAACGCGAACAGCGCGGTGACGGCGATCGCGGGGCGCGCGGCGGGGAGCACCACGCGGAGGAACGCGCCGAAGCGCGTCGCCCCGTCGACCATGGCCGCCTCCTCGAGGTCGACGGGGATCGCTTCGAACGCGGCGCGCAGCTGGAAGATCGCGAACGGCACCGACGTCGACGCGTAGCAGACGACGAGGCCCGTGCGCGTGTCGAGCAGGTGGAGCGCGTCGAGCAGGAGGTAGAGCGGGATCGCGCTCGCGACGGCGGGGAACATCTGCGTCGCGAGCAGCGCGGCGACGCCCGTGTCCTTGCCCGCGAAGCGGAACCGCGCGAGCGCGTACGCCGCAGGGATCGCGATGCCGACGCCCGCCGCGGCGGTCGCGATCGCGACGACGAGCGAGTTCGCGAGCTGCCGACCGAAGAGCCACGTGGATCCATCGGCCGTCTGGCGCGTGGTCCCGACGACCGCGGCGAGGTGCGCGAGCGTCGGCGCGTGCGGCACCGGCAAGAGCTCCGGCGTCGGCGGCCGCGATCCCGAGAACGCGAGCGCCGCGACCCACAGCACCGGGTAGAGCGCGAACGCGACGCCGACGACGAGCAGCGCGTGCGCGCCGATCGACTCGAGCGCGGTAGGGCGTTCGCGCGTCACGCGGCGACCTCCGTCCGCGCGCGGAGGTGCGCGGCGATGCGCGACGGGCCGAGCAGGAGCAGGAAGATCAAGACGGCGTACGCGGCCGCGTAGCCGTACTGCGCCTCGCGCGTGAACGCCCAGCGGTACGCCTCCGACACGAGGATGTCCGTCGTGCCGTCGGGGTCGCCGCCCGAGACGAGGAAGACGACGTTGAACATGTTGAACGTCCAGATCGCGCCGAGCGCCACCGCGGGCGCGAGCGTCGGTCGGATGATCGGGAGCGTCACGCGCCAGAAGCGCTGCGCGCGCGTCGCGCCGTCGACCTTCGCGGCCTCGAGCACGTCCTCGGGGACGCCCGTGAGCGCGCCGAGCGTGACCACCATCATGAACGGGAAGCCGAGCCACACGTTCGTCGCGACGTTCGCCGTGAACGCGGTCGAGAAGCGCGAGAACCACGCGATGGGCTCGACGTGAAGGCCGAGCGCGCGATCGAGCGCGAGGATGAGCGCGGTGACGGCGCCGAATTGCTTGTGGAACATGCCCTTCCACGCGAGCGCGGTGACGTAGCTCGGCACCGCCCACGGGACGACGAGCAGCACGCGGTACGCGCCGCGCAAGCGGAGCGTCGGCCGCGCGAGCACGAGCGCGAGCGCGACGCCGATGGCGAGGTGCAGCGCGACGTTCACGACCGTCCACAGGATCGTGACGAGGAGCACGAGGTAGAACGACCCGCTCGCGAGCAGCGGCCCGCCGCGCGCGGTCAAGATCGACACGAAGTTCGCGAGGCCGACGTAGCGGCGCGTCTCGTCGTGGCCGGCGAAGAGCGACGTGACCGCGCCGATGGCGAGCGGCAGCGCGACGATCGCGCCGACGACGACCACCGCG
>DASYCF010000854.1:0-2216 GCA_036500365.1 Byssovorax sp. | reverse complement strand
GCAGGCGCCGTTTTGAAGCCTCGGTTGGGTCGTTCCACGCGCGGAGGGGTACATGCACAAGCTCGACATCGACGGCATCGCCGCTGAGCTCTCGGTCGTACATTTCTCGGGGTTCGAAGCGCTCGGCGAGATGTTCGCGTTCGACGTGAGCTTCGTCGCCGCGGCCGACGTCGCGTTCGGGGACGTGACGGGGAAGCCGGCGCGCCTCACGATCGACAGCGGACCCGAGGCGCGCGTCGTGGCAGGCGTGGTCGTGCGGCTCGAGGTCGCGGCGCCCACCGCGTCGCGTGTCGGCTACCGCGTCACCCTCCACCCGAGCGCGCACGCGCTGCGCCTTCGCCGGACGAGCCGCATCTTCCAGGAGCTCGCGGTGCCCGACATCGCGAAGAAGGTGCTCGACGCGGCGGGCGTCCCTGCGGCGGGCGTCCGCGTCTCGCTCGTCGGCAGCTACACGCCGCGCACGTACTGCGTGCAGTACCGCGAGAGCGACTGGGACTTCCTCTCGCGCCTGTTCGAGGACGAGGGCATCCACACCTACTTCGAGCACGGCGCGAAGGGCGACGTGCTCGTCATCGCCGACGGCGCGGCCGCGCATGCGCCGATCACGGGCGGCGACTCGGTGCCGTTCCGCCCCGACTCGGGCGCGCTCCACTCGGTCGATTGTGTGAGCGTGCTCACCATCGCCGACGAGCTCCGCGCCGGCAAGGCGACGGTGCGCGACTACGACTTCAAGCGCCCGTCGACGCTCGTCGAGGGCACGCAGGCGGCCGCGTCGAACGCCGATCTCGAGGTGTACGACCACCCCGGCGGCTTCACCACCGCGGGCGACGCGACGACGGTCGCCACGCACCGCCTCGAGGAGCTCCAGTCGCCGACGCGGATCGCGCGCGGCTCGGGCGGCGTCGCGCGCATGTCGCCCGGCGCGACGTTCAAGATCACCGATCACCCGAGCGACGGCTTCGCGGGCCCGTGGCTCGTGACGCGCGTCGAGCACCGCGGCAGCGAGGCGCATTTCGAGGGCGGCGGCGACGGCCCGCGCTACGCGAACGACTTCGACGCCGTGCCCTCGGGCGCGAAGCTCCGGCCCGCGCGCCTCACGCGCAAGCCCCTCGTCTACGGCGTGCAGACCGCGACCGTGGTCGGCCCGAGCGGCGAGGAGATCCAGGTCGACTCGTTCGGCCGCGTGCGCGTGCAGTTCCACTGGGACCGCGCGCCGAAGAGCGACTCGAACACGTGCTGGATCCGCGTCGCGCAGCCGTGGGCCGGCCCCGCGTTCGGCGCGATGTTCATCCCGCGCGTCGGCCACGAGGTCGTCGTCGCGTTCGAGGACGGCGACCCCGATCGGCCGCTCGTGACGGGCAGCGTCTACCACGGCACGAACGTGCTCCCGTACGCGCTCCCCGGCGACAAGACGAAGTCGACCCTGAAATCGAGCTCGTCGCCCGGCGGCGACGGGTTCAACGAGCTCCGCTTCGAAGACAAGGCAGGCAGCGAGGAGATCTACCTCCACGCGCAGAAGGATCTCAACGCCGAGGTGCTGCACGACGAGTCGCGCACCGTCGGCCACGACGCCGAGCTCGACGTCGCGCACGACCGCACGAAGACCGTCGGCCACGACGAGACGATCACCGTCAGCGGGAACGAGACGATCGAGATCGGCGTGAACCTGTCCGAGACCGTCGGCGCGGACGCGACGCTCGAGGTCGGCGGCGTGCTCGCGGCGAGCGTCGGCGGCGCCGCTTCGCTGTCGTTCTCGGGGGCCCTCACGCAGATCGTCGGCGACGCGATGACGCTCAACGTCACGGGCGACGTCGCCGTCGCGCTCGAGGCGGGCCGCACCGAGCAGATCAAGAAGAGCGAGCACGTCTCGATCGGCGAGAGCTTCTCGATGGCGATCCAGAAGGACTCGGCCGTCGCCGTCGACGGGAGCTCGACCGAGGACGTCGGCAAGGACAAGACCGTGACGGTGGCGTCGACCTACACGCTGAGCTGCGGCGACGCGAAGGTCACCGTGAAGAAGAACGGCGACATCGAGATCCAGGGCAAGCAGATCACGATCACCGGCTCGGGCCCGGTGAAGGTGAAGGGCAGCAAGCTCGAGGTCTCGTCCGACGGCGCGGTCAAGGTGCAAGCCGGCGGCAGCGTGAAGGTATCGGGCGGCTCGATCGACATGAACTGAGGCGGGCGATCGGCGGCGATACGGGCCCGCTCGCGTT
>DASYCF010000853.1:0-7292 GCA_036500365.1 Byssovorax sp. | reverse complement strand
ATGGACCGTCCTCGACGCGGCGGCGGCGTGCGCGCTCCTCGGGGTGAAGCGCGAGACGCTCTATGCCTACGCGGCGCGCGGCCTCGTCCGGAGCGAGCCGGGCCCGCGCGGGAGGGCGCGGCGGTACGTGCTCGAGGATCTCGAGCGGCTGCGCGCGCGACGCGACGCGCGCTCGGGTCACGGCCCGGTCGCGGGCGCGGCGCTCCGCTGGGGCGAGCCCGTGCTCGAGACGCGCGTCGGCACGATCGAGCCGCGCGGGCCGGTGTACCGCGGCGCGCTCGCGGTCGATCTCGCGGCGGCCGGCGCGTCGTTCGAAGCCGTCGCCGAGCTCCTCTGGAAGGGCGCGCTGCCGGGCGCGCCGCCGGCGTGGGATCACGAGCCGCCGCGCGTCGACCTCGACGAGCTCGCGCGGCTCGTCCCACGAAGGAGCCGCCCGGTCGACGGGCTCGCGCTCGGCATCGCCTCCATCGCGCTCCGCGACGACGCGCGCTTCGGCGCTCACGACGAGGCGGAGCTCGCGCGCGCGCGCACCCTGCTCCTCGAGCTCGCCGCGATGCTCGGCCTCGCGCGGGGCGCGTCGCGCGTGCGGGCGGCGCGCAAGGCTGACGGCGTGGCGGCGCGCGCGCTCGTGGCCCTCGACGGCCCGAAGGGCGACGCGCCCCGCGCCGCCGTCACGCGCGCGCTCGTCTTGCTCGCCGATCACGAGCTCAACGCGTCGTCGTTCGCCGTGCGCGTCGCCGCGTCGACGGGCGCAGACCTCTACGCGTGCGTCGGCGCTGGTGTGTCCGCGCTCACCGGTCCGCGGCACGGCGGCGCGATCGAGCGCGTCGAGGCGTACATGCAGGGCGTGCAAGAGCCCGGCGACGTCGCCTCGGTCGTCGGCGCGAGCATGCGCCGCGGCGAGGACGTGCCGGGCTTCGGTCACGCGCTCTACCCCGACGGCGATCCGCGCGCCGGGCCGCTGCTCGAGGCCGCGACCTCGCTCGCGCCGAGCGCGCCGCGCGTCCGCGCCATCGTCGCCGTCGCGCAGGCGATCGCGCGCCGCGGAGGGCCGCCGCCGACGGTCGACGTCGGCCTCGCCGCGCTCGTCGCCGCGCTCGATCTGCCCGCCGGCTCGGGCGCCGCGCTCTTCGCGATCGGCCGCGCCGCCGGCTGGGTCGCGCACGCGCTCGAGCAGCGCGCGGCGGGCTTCCTCTTGCGTCCGCGCGCGCGCTACGTCGGCCAACCCGCTGGCTGAATGGCGGAGAGCGCGCGCGGCGGGCGGGTCCACAGACCTCCGTCGGGTCCGCGCCGCCGCTCGCGACGAGGGCGCTCCGCAGCCGTGCGAGGCGGCGACATGCGAAGCCGGCGGTGTCAGTCCCGCTTCGACTCCACCCCGCCCGAAGTCACAGCCGCATCGAGGGCGGGCGCGGCGAGCTCCGGCAACACGCGGCGCGCCTCGGCGAGGAGCTTGTCGCGCTCGTTCAGCGACGGATCCTCGGTCACGGCGTCGACGAGGCGCTCGAGGAGCTTGCCGATGACGCGGCCGGGCGGGAGGCCGAGCTCGCTCATCAGCACCTTGCCGTCGACGGCGAGCGCGCGCGCCGTGAGCGCCGCTCCGGCCGCGATCATCGCCTCGGCCCGCGCGCAGAGCGCCTCGACGCGCGCGATGTCCTGTTCGCACGGGCGGCCCTTGCCGCGCGCGTCGGCGAAGCCGATCTCGTAGAGGTCGGGCGCGAGCTCGGGCGTCACGCGGCGCAGCCACCTGCGCACGGCTGCGTCGCCCCACGACGCGTCGTACGTGATGAGGTGGTGGCGCACGAGCGCGACGACCTTCGCGCGCTCGGCGTTCGAGAAGCGCAGGCGCGCGAGGATCGGCTCGGCCATCTCGGCGCCGACGCGCTCGTGCTCGTAGAAGGTGAAGTCGTTCTTGTCGACGGAGAACTCGCGCGTGCGCGGCTTGCCGACGTCGTGGAACAGCGCGGCGACGCGCAGGATCGGGTCGTCCTTGCACGCGTCGAGCGTGGCCATCGCGTGGCCCCACACGTCGAACGCGTGCCATTTGTTCTGCGTGCAGCCGACGGACTCCATGAGCTCGGGGCACGTGATCGCGAGCACGCCGACCTCGCGCATCACGTCGAACGCGACGCTCGGCGCGGCGGCCCGCATCGACTTCACCCACTCGTCGCGCACGCGCTCGGCGCTCACCTTCTTGAACGTCGAGAGGGCGCGGTCGCTCGCCATCGCGCGCTTCGTCGCGCCGTCGATCGAGCAGCGCAGGGTCGCCGCGAAGCGCGCCGCGCGCAGCACGCGGAGGCCGTCTTCGGCGAAGCGCTCCTCGGCCTCGCCGACCGCGCGCACGACGCTCGCTTCGAGATCCTTCGCGCCGTCGAACGGGTCGACGAGGCGCCCGTCGATCGGATCGATCGCCATCGCGTTGAACGTGAAGTCGCGCCGCGCGAGGTCCTTCGTGATGTCGTCCACGAACTCGACCGAGTCGGGCCGGCGCCCGTCGGTGTATGCGCCCTCGCCGCGCAGCGTGGTGACCTCGTAGCCGGTGCCCTGGACCATCACGGTGACGGTGCCGTGCTGGATGCCCGTCGGGATGACGCGGCGGAACGACGCGACGACCTCCTCCGGCCGCGCGTCGGTCGCGATGTCCCAGTCCTTCGCGGGGGCGCCGCGGAGGAGATCGCGCACGCAGCCGCCGACGACCCAGCCGCGGTGGCCGCGCTCGCGGAGGCGCTTGCACACGCCGAGCACGTCGGCCGGGATGCGCGGCAGCAGGGTGGCGACGTCGGCGAGCATGGCGGCCGCATCCTAGCTCGTGCCCCGGCGCCGCGCCGTGGGTCCGCCGCAGCGGTGGAATGTCGCGTCGGGCGCCGCCGCGAAGTCGCCGCCGCCGCGAAAGCTGTGCGAGGGTGCGCGCATGACCGAGGCCGCGCCCGCGAAGCCCGACGACCGCGCCGGACTCTCGACGCTCGAGCGGTGCCTCGGCGTGGTCACGGACGTGCGCGCGGGCGAGGGCCCGACGGCGCTGCTCCTCACGCTGAACATCTTCCTCGTCCTCTGCGCGTACTACCTCATCAAGCCGGTGCGCGAGGCGCTCATCGGCGCGGTGCCGAACGGGCCGTTCTACAAGAGCTACATGGGCGCGGGCATCGCGGTGACGCTGTTCTTCGCCGTGCCCGCGTACGCGCGCGTCGCCGAGCGGCTCGCGCGGAACAAGCTCATCGCCTGGGTGAGCGGCTTCTTCGCGGCGAACCTCGTCGGCTTCTACGTGCTCGGCAAGACGCCGTGGGTCGAGACGCAGCTCGGCGCGACGCTGTACGGCCTCGGCTTCCTCTTGTGGGTCGGCGTCTTCAACATGATGATCGTCGCGCAGTTCTGGTCGTTCGCCGCCGACGTCTACACGGAGGAGCGGGGCAAGCGCATCTTCCCGCTCGTCGCCGTCGGCGCGTCGCTCGGCGCGATGGCGGGCAGCGAGGTGGTGAGCCGCATCGTGAGCACGTTCGGCATCCTGCAGATGATGCTGCTCTCGGCCGGCATGCTCGTCGGCTCCGCGCTGGTCGCGCAGGTCGTCCACGTGCGCGCCGAGAAGGAGCGCCTCGACGGCGGCGAGGAGCCGCCCGCGTCGGACCGCGGCGACAAGAAGGACACGAAGGGCGCGTACGCGCTCGTCTTCGGCAACAAGTACCTCCTCCTCATCGCCGCGTTCACGCTGCTCTTCACGCTCGTCAACACGAGCGGCGAGTTCATGATCTCGAGCCTCGTCGCCGAGGCGGCGAAGGCGCACACGCACGTGAAGTCCGAGCAGCACGCGTTCATCGCCGCGTACTTCGGCGACTACTTCAAGTACGTGAACGCGGCCGGGCTCTTCATCCAGCTCTTCCTCGTGTCGCGCCTCGTGAAATACGGCGGCTTCAAGGTCGCGTTCCTCGTCTTCCCCGTCGTGTCGCTCGTGAGCTCGACCGTCATCGCGACCACGCCGACTCTGCCGGTCGTGCGGGTCGGCAAGACGGCCGAGAACTCGCTCGACTACTCGCTGAACAACACGCTGCGCAACATGCTCTGGCTGCCGACGACGCGACGGATGAAGTACCTCGCGAAGCAGGTGGTCGACAGCTTCTTCTCGCGGCTCGGCGACGTCGGCTCCGCGGCCGGCGTCCTCGTCCTCGCCGATCACTTCGGCCTCGGCGTGCGCGGCGTCGCGATCCTCAACGTGGTGCTCGTCGTCGTGTGGATCGTCGTCGCGCTGCGCATCGTCGTCGAGCGCGACCGCGTGAGCAAAGAGTACGCGGAGCGCGAGGGCCACTCGTGCGACGCGCCTGAAGGCGGCGACGCGGCCCCGTCTAAGGCGTGACGACGAAGGCGCGCACGCGAAGGTCGAGGAGGCGCGTCGCGTCGAACGTGCGAACGGCCACCGCGACGCGATCGCCGAACGCGTGCATGTGCAGCGCCGTCGCGGCGCCGCCGTAGTAGTCGAGGCCGGGATCCGGCAGCGTCTCCTCGTCGACGACCGCGGGCGCGGCCCCGGCGACGACGCGCACGAGGCGAAGGACCGCGGTCGATCGATCGGTCGCGGGGTCGCGCTGCGTCGTGCACGCCTCGAGGAGCTCGTCGGAGCCGGCGAACGTCCGGTCGACGTCGAGCTCGCTCGTCACGTAGCCGATCCACACGGCGCCGTCGCTCGAGCGCGCGGCGGCGAAGCCGCCCCGGGGGACGCCGACGCCGACGTCGTGGCACACGGTCATGCACGCGGGGTAGACGGGCTGCGGGCACGTGCTCACGAACGCGGGCGCCGCGATGCGCACGTCGGCGGCCGCGGTCCTCGGCCACACGACGCGCAGGCCGAGGTCGTCTTGCACGACCGCGGCGACGTCCGCCTCGCCCGCGACGAGATCGACGGCGGGCCGCGCGAACACCGCCGCCGTGCCCGCGCCGAGCGAGGTGACCGCGCCGCCGAACACGACGTCGACGTCACCGCGCGCGCCATGGCCGAGGACGGCTGCCTCGCCGCGCGCGTCGAGCGCGTACGCCGGATCGTAGATAGAGGCGATGTCGAGCGCAGCAGGCGCCCACGCGCCGTTCGCGCCGACGAAGTGCCGGTCGTAGGCGAAGACGTGGAGGCGTCCGTCGGCGGACGCGTCGATCGCGCCGCGGATGAAGAGCGCGGACGCGCCGGTCACCGTCGACGGCGCGAGCGTGTCGAGCGGCACCTCGACGACGGGCAGCGTGCTGTCCGGTCCTCCGGCGACGACGTGCGCGACGCCGCCGACGTCCGTCGTGAGCTCTGGTGAGCTCGGCCACAGGCCGTACGGCACCGCGACGACGTCCGGCGTGCCGTCGCGCGCGACGTGCAGCACGGCGCTCACGCCGTCGTCGAGCGCGACCACGACCCCGTCGCCTGCGGTGGCGACGGCGAAGTCGAACGTCTCGAGATCCGCTCCGAGATCCGGTCGCTCGGCCGGCGGCTGCGCTCCGCACGAGACGCGCGTCCAGGCGCCCACCGACGCGACGTCGCAGCCGAGGTCGACCGGCGGCGAGGCGCTCGCCCCGCCCACGCCGCCCGAGCTCGAGCCCGACGTCGACGATGTCGATGACGCGCCGGACGCGGCGGCGCCGCCGGCTGCGATCGTCGACGAGCCGTCAGCGAACGCGCCTGCCGCGCCGTCGTCGACGACGCCGCCGCAGCCGAGGACGACGACCGACGTGAGCCAGCACGCGATCTCGGACACCCGCACCATGGACGCTCCCTCCGCCGCCGCGTCCCTCGCGTCGGCTGGGAGCTCTGTACGGATCGCGCGGCTCGAAGTCGAAGTCGCCGGAGACGGGCTCGCGTATTCCGTACAGGAATAGCGCCTACGCGAGGCCCATCGCGCGGAGCTGCTTGCGGAGCTCGCGCAGGAACAGCTTGGCGGCGCGCGACGCCCTGGCGCCGCGGCGCGACGCGACCTCGAGCTCGGCGTGGTAGACGTACTCTGCGTGCACGACCGAAAGGTCGCCGCGCGCGATCTCCTCGTCGACGACGAAGCGCGGCAGGATCGAGACGCCGACGCCGCGCGCGACGAGGGCCTTGTGCGCGAGGAGGCTCCCGCACGACGCGACGACGCGCGTCTCCGGCCGGAGCTCCCGCAGCATCGCGAGCGTCGGAAACGCCTTGTTCGCGAGATCGTCGACCTCGCGCGAGCCGATGAACGACGCGAGCACGTCGGCGCGCTCGCGGAGATCGCGGCGGACGACGATCTGGCATGGCGCGCGACCGACCGAGACGCGGTCGAGCGCGCGCGACGGCGGCAGCTTGAAGAACACGCCGAGCTCGGGGTTGCCCTGCGCGAGCCCGGGCAGTACGAGGTGCGCCGCGCCCGTGACGATGCGCACCGTGATCTCGGGCGACGCGCGCGCGAGCGCGTGGACGACCTCGGGCAACACGTACGCCGCGACGTGATCGCTCGTGCCGACGACCAGCTCCGCGCGCGCGTGCGTCGCGTGGCGGAGCCGACCCACCGCGTCGAGCTCGTCGAAGAGGCGCGCGCACGCCTCGACGAGGAGCGCGCCGCGCGGCGTGACGGCGACGCCGCGCGGGTGCCGCGTGAAGAGCGCCTCCCCGAAGTCGGCCTCGAGCGCCTGCACGAGCTTGCTCACTGCCGGCTGCCGGACGCGAAGGAGCGCCGCCGCGCCGCTGAACGACCCCGCATCTGCGACGGCGACGAACGCGCGCAGCGCACCGATCGACGGATCGGGCTCGCGCGCTCGGACGACGACGCGCGCCTCGCTCGACGGGCGCTTCCTGGCGCGAACGGTCACGGCGTCGACGCGCGCGTGCCGCGGTGGCGCGCGACGACCTTGGTCGCTGACTCGAGCCACGCGGCGGGCATGTCGTCGGCGTCAACGATGTTCGTCACGATCGGCGCGAGGTCGAAGAGGCCGCGCCGCACGAGCTCGAGCGCGGGGCCGACCTCGCGGCGCGCGTCGACGCGGCTCGTCACGAAGCGCACGCCGCGCGTGTACATGTCGAGGAGATCGAGCGGCACCTCGCCGAAGTAGATGCCCGCGCTCGTGACGACGCCGCCCGCGTCGGTGCTCTGCATGCAGAAGCGCAGGCCCTCGGGGCGCGCGGTCGCGTCGACGGTGATCGGGAAGCGGCCGACGCGCAGGTCGGGCCGGTAGCGCTCCTTCACGAAGGTCGCGCCGAGCTTGGTCGCGATCGCGCCGCGCGCGTCCGACGTGTCGACGTACGTGATCGCGCGCGCGCCGCACGCCTTCGCCGCCGCGACCGCGTAGAGGCCGACGCTCGTGGCGCCGCCGCCCGC
>DASYCF010000852.1:0-2013 GCA_036500365.1 Byssovorax sp. | reverse complement strand
ATCCGCGCCCGGCGCGCCGAGCTCGGCGAACAGCGCGTCGATCGCCTTGCGGCTGCGCGTGTCGGCCGGGAACCCGGCGAGCCACGACGCGTCGAACTCGATCGCGGTCGACTTCCCGAGCGCGCGCGCCACCACGCCGCTCTTCGCCGCGGCCGGCACGAAGTCGGCGACGTCGCGCGCCATCCGCTTCGCGAGCATGTGCGCGCCGATCGCGAGCCGCTCGGCGAGCGCGCCCTCGATCGCGTCGGCCGGCGCGCACGACAGGTACAGCCCGCAGCGCGCGCTCGCGCCGTGCTCGTCGCGCCCCGGCTCGGTCAGCGCGACCCGCCACATCTCCTCGAGCCCGCGCCGCCACTCTCCCGCGGCCATCAGCGCGCGCGCCGCGGCCATGCGCGCGACCGGCCCCTTCGGCCCGAACTGCGACCACGCGAGCAGCACCTCGTCCTCGCGCCCGACGGCGACGAGCGCGTCGAGGAACAGCGCGAGGTCGACCGCGTCGGCGGGCTCGACCCGCCCGAAACCCTCGACGGCGCGCGCGTCGTCGCCGCGGAACGCACCCTCGCGCGCGTAGCTCCACGCGACGAAGCGCGGGTCCTTCTTCCAGGTCGCGAGCAGGCGCGCGTGGTGCGTCCACTGCGCCTCGCGGCCCTCGAGCCGGTTCGCGCGCAGCGCGATCGCCTCGTCGAGCCGGCCGACGTTGAGCAGCGCCGACGACGCGCGCAGGTCGACGTGGATCTGGTCCGGGTACCACGGGTAGTCGCTCTCCATCGGGCAGCCGTGGAGGCGCGCGCTGCGGAACGCCTGCGCGAGGCGCGCGCCCTCGCGGCCGGTGCGCGCGTGGAGGTCGAGCAGCGCGAGGTGCGCGCGCGGGTCGTGGCCCCGCACGGCGACGAGGCGCTCGAGCATGCGGAGACCGTCGTCGACGCGGCCGGCGTCGGCGAGCTTGCGCGCGGCGAGGTCGATGACGTCGAGGGTCGCGGGCCGGCACACCGCGGCGATCGACGCGCCCGCCGTTCGCTCGAGCAGGCTCGCCTGTCCGGCGTCGCGATCGGGCAGCGCGAGGTACGGGCGCGCCCACCCCGGCGCGCTCGCGAGGACGCGGCGCAGGACGCCCGCGTCGCCGGCGCGCTCGAACACGCGGAACAGCGCCTGCGGATGCTCGGGATCGAGCGCGAGGATCTGCTCGCCGAGATCCTCGCGCATCGCGAGCTCGACGAGGCGCAGCGCCGGGACCTTCCACGCCGGAGGCAGGCGGTTCGCGACGTTGCGCACCTGCTTGCGCGTGCGCTCGTCGACGAGGTCGATCTCCTCGACGATCGCCCCGGCGTCGATCGCCATCGCGGTCTCCGACGCCGACAGGTCGAGCGAGGTCGCGCCGTCGTCCTCGGGCGGCTCGACCTCGGCAGGTGGCGCGGCGGGCCGCACGCCGCCCGTGCGCGCCTGCTCGGCGAGGAGCGGCGCGACGACGCGCACGGTCGCGAGGATGTCGTCGGCCGTCGCGTTCGCGTCGAGCTTCTTCGGCATCGCGGCGAGCTGCCGCGCCGTCGCCCACGACGCGAACACCGCCTGGATCTGCTCGCCGACGGCGCGCCCGATCGTGTCGAACGTCTGCGCGGTGCCGTCGGCCGCGAGCGAGTGGAGCCGCACCGCGCCGGCCTTCCCCGGCGCGAGCGACATCGACAGCCAGATCAGCTCGTCGCGCCGCGTCGGTCCGTAGACGTCGTCGTCGGGCTGCGCGCCGCGGTCGGCGCCGCTCGGCGCGTAGTGCCCGTCCTGCGGCACGAGCGGCGTCGCCTCGGCGTCGAGCACGGCGAGCTGGGGGTGACGCTGGCACAGCTCGAGGCACAGCACCCACACCAGCGCCGCCGCCTCGCGCGCGTGCACCGCGTCCGCGCCCGACTCGATCGTGACCTCGGGCGCCAGCACCGCGATGCGGTGCGGCTTCGACAGCGGCGCGCGGGTCATGATCTGCGCTCCGCGTCGCTCATAGCCCCAGCTCCCCCAGCCGCAGCC
>DASYCF010000851.1:0-5671 GCA_036500365.1 Byssovorax sp. | reverse complement strand
GCCGACGCGCGGCCGGCTGCGCGAGCTGCACGTAGGCGTGGCCGTACGCGCCGACGACGTCGTGCTCCTCGAGCATGGTCGTCGTCGGCAGGACGACGTGCGCGAGCTCGGCCGTGTCGGTCAAGAACGGGTCGAGCACGCACAGGAAATCGATCGACCGGAGCGCGCGCGCGACCGTGTGCGAGTCCGGCAGCTGCGTGACGGGGTTGCCGTTGTCGATGACGCACGCGCGGATCTTCGGCTCGGCGCGCAGGATCTCCTCGCCGAGGAGCGGCTCGAGCAGCGACCGGGCGCCCGCGTTCTCGGGGCGCTTGACGAACGACGTGTCGAAGCCGTCCCGCCGAGCGAAGTAGTAGCTCGCGCCGCCGCCGGCCACGCCGAGGTTGCCGGAGAGCGCCGCGAGCGCGTCGAGCAGGCGCACGGTCGCCGAGCCGCGCGTGCGCCGCGCGAGGCCCCAGCCGACGAACAGCGCCGCCGGTCGACGCTCGCCGAAGAGCCGCGCGAGATCGAGCGCGACCTCCGCGTCGACGTCGGCGATCGCGCACCAGCCCGCGACGTCGCGCCGGTGCGCGAGCGCCTCGAACGCGTCGAACCCGTCACAAAACGAAGGCGCGTCGGGCGCGACGAGGCCGAGATCGAACAGCGCGCGCAGGGCGCCGAGCGCGAGGAAGCCGTCGCAGCCGGGCCTCGGCGCCACGTGGCGATCGCAGAGCGCGAGCGTCTTCGGACTCGCGACGGGATCGATCTGCACGACCGGGACGCCGCGGGCGCGCGCGCGCTTCAGGTGCGGGATCAGGTGGACGCCCGTCTCGGCGACGTTCTTCCCCCACAGGATGATCGCCCGGCTGTTCACGAGATCGTCGAGGTCGTGCGCGTCCTCGTGGCCCATGTCGGCCAGCTGCGCCGCGTCGCCGGCGCCCGAGCAGATGTCGCCTCGCTTGTGCGCGACCGGGCCGAAGAGCTCGAAGAAGTGACGGTTCAGGAGCTTGGTCAGGCCGAGCGATCCGCCGCTCTGGTAGTGCAGGATCGAGTCGAAGCCGTGCGCGTCGCGCGCCCACGCGAGCTTCTCGGCGACGAGGCCGAGCGCCTCGTCCCACGTCGCGGGCTCGAGCGCGTCGCCGCGCCGGACGAGGGGCGTCGTGAGCCGATCGGCCGCGTACTGACGCTCGAGGAAGTGATCGGTGCGGTAGCAGAGGAAGCCGCGCGTGACCGGGTGCGCCGGATCGCCTCCGAGCTTCACGACGCGGCCGTCGTCGTCGACGGTCGCCAGCATCTGGCAGGCGTCGGGGCAGTCGCGGGTGCAGGCAGTTCGGACGACGCGCACGGGTCACACCTCGGCGGCGAGCATGCGACGGCCCGGCGCCGCGCGCACGAGCCGCGGCCGATTTCGCCGCCGAGCCAGCGCGCGCGTCACACGTCGATGGCGACCGCGCCCTGCTTCTGCGGGTCGTAGCGCACGCCGACGGTCATCCCCGGCTGGAGGCGCGGCGCGGTCATCATGCTCACGGTCATGCTGCACACGGCCTGGAACGGCGGCTGACCGTTCTGGGGGTGCACCTCGAGGGCGATGTTCACGAGCGGGTGACCGTTGATGCGCGTGCCGGTCTCCTGCGTCGAGAGGATGCGGCCCTGCGCGTGCTCGCCCGACTGGAGCAGCCGCTGACGCTCGGCGCTGCCCTTCAGGATGGGCAACACCACGAGGACGACGACGGCGACCGTGATCCCGAGGCCCATGATGGGCCCGATGAGCCACGTGAAGCTGAAGTACGAGAACGGGTCGGTCGACGGCGACGACCCGTGCGGCCGCAGAAAGTCGAGCAGGAAGAGCGTTCGAGCGCAGGCGAGGGAGAGGGTCATGGTCACCTGCGTAAAAGCTAACCGTCATCGTCCCAGCCGGGCAACGCCCACGACACTTGCCAATCGAGGGTACGGTCGGCGAAACTCCGCCCCGCCTCGCACCGCGCTCCAGATCCCGGGTCCTCGCCGCGAGAGGCAGGTCCCGACCGGCCACTGCAACTTTGCCGGGGTCTCGAGCACGGCGTGAAGCACGAGCGGACGGGGTCGCCAGGCGTGGCAGGGGCGCGCTGACAACCGTCCGAGTCTTCGATGGTGGCCGCGCCGCCATCGCGTCCACACCCTGGAGGTCTCCGAAACATGTCGACCCGAATTCTCTTCGCCGCCGCCGTCGTGGCCCCGTTCTTCCTCCTCGCTTGCGGTGAGGAGGTCGTCATCAAGACGCCCGTGGCGCCCGTCGTCGCCGTCGCCGCGCCGCTCGCGAACGGCACGCTCATCACGGGCCCGGTCGAGGGGCCGTTCAAGCGCTACTGGATCATCTTGAACGGGCAAAAGCACCTCTCCGAGCTCAAGACGGTCGAGGCGCTCGGCCTCGACGTCGAGCACGCACGCCCGGAGCCCGAGGCGCTCGTCGTGCCCGAGGGCAACAAGCTCCAGACGGACTTCTCGATCAACCGGCTCATCCACCAGGAGCTCACGCACCTCGCGAACAAGACGCTCGTCCGCGCGCCGGGCAACCCGCGCACGTACATCATCCTCCTCGGCCAGCGCCACACGATCGACGAGCCCACGTTCGTCGGCTTCGGCCTGAACCCGGGGAACATCGTGCAGATCTCGCCCGAGGACATGGCGAAGATCCCCGAGGGTCCCGCCTGGTGAAGCCCGCGCGCGGCCTGTAGCCGCGCATCGATCGGTGCAGGCGCATCGGCGCGGCGGCGAGAGCCCCGCGCCGATCGTCTTTTGTGACGCTACGGCGTGGCCGCGGTCGGCGCCTCGTCTTCACCCGCGGCGCGATCGAGCCAGAGCAGGTGCGGCAGGTACACGGCGAGGTAGGCGAGCGCGACGAGCTCGTCTTGCTGACCGAGCCCCTCGGCGGCGGGATCGCTCGACGACGCGCCGACGGACGCGCCGAGCGGGCCGCTGAGCGCGAGCGGGCCGAGGTGCAGGTCGACGGCGCCGTTCGGGTGCGCGTCGTCGAACACGACGGCGCCCTTCAGCAGGCCCTCGGCGCGCTGCCCGAGCAGCGGACGGTTCGCGAGATCGAAGCGGCCGCGCACCACGCGCGCGCCAGGCCGCACCGCGACGTCGAGCGCGCCGCGGAGATCGAAGCGCATCGGCCCCCGCACGACCTCGGCCGCGTTCGCGAGCGCCGCGTGGATGTCCCAGCCGCGATCCCCCGGGACCGGCATCGCGGGCGCCGACGACGAGGACGACGTGACGTCGCCCATGCCGAGCGCGCGCCTCGGCCGCGCGCGGTCGCCTCGCGACGCCTCGATGCGCAGCGACGACACCTCGGCCGCGAGCGTCTTCTTCGGCTGATCGAACGCGCCGCGCACGTGCACGTCGGCCGACACGATCGCGTGCGGCGGATCCGCCTCGCCCGCGCGCGGCGCCGCCACGACCCGCCAGTCGTGGAGCGCGACGCGGAGATCGGCGCGCTCGATCGCGAGGTCGTCGACGCCGAGCGAGCCCTTCACGTCGAGCGTGCGCGCGGCGCCGCCCTCGCCCGCCTCACGCGCGGCGAGCCGCACGACGCGCACCTCGCCGCCCTCGGCCTCGAGCGCGAGGTCACCGTCGAACACGCGGCCTGGTCCGCTCGGCTGCGCGAGCGTGACGCGCGCCTTCTTGACCGAGAGATCGCCCTTCACGTCGGCGCCGAGATCGAGGCCACGCAGCGACGGCTTGATCGCGAAGGTCGCGGTGACGTCGCACGCGAGCTGCCCGGACAGGTCGGTCGCGCGGCCCGCGAGCGTCGACGCGGGGAGGATCGCGCGCAGATCGGCGTCCTCGGCGCGGGCGGTCGCGACGAGCTCCGGGATGCCGAGCGCGCCGACGCCGCGCGAGAAGTCGATCTTCGCCTCGACGCGCAGCGGGCTCGCGCCGCCCTCGCCGACGCCGACCCCGAGCGATGCGCCCTTCTTGCTCGCGGCGATCGCGATCTTCGCCTCACCGGCGCCGCCGTCGACGGTGCGGTAGCCGTCGATCGTGATCGCGAGATCGGCCGACGGCGCGGACGCCTTGCCGACGATCTTCCCGTCGCCGTGCGCGCGCGCCGAGGCGCCCGCGAGCGCCGGCGCGAGCGCCGACAGCGACGCGATCGCCTGGTCGGGGACGACGAGCGCGAGCTCGAGATCGGGATCGCCGCCGCGCCCCGCGAGGAGGCCCTTGCCCGCGATCGATACCGTGCCCTTCGCGGTGAGCCGGGGCGCGCCTGCGACGCGCGCCTCGATCGCGACGTCGGTGTGATCGTCGGCGAGGGAGAGGTCGACCGTCGCGCCGACGGGTCCGCGGCCGGCGCGCTCGAGGTCGCTCAGCGCGAGCTTCACGTCGCCGCGCGCGTCGTCGCGCGTGCCGGAGAGGTGCGCGTGCGCCTCGACGTGCCCTGTGACGCCGCTCCGTCGTTCGGCCGCGATGGGCAGCGCCGCCGCGTCGATCGCCTCGGTGTCGAGCGCGAGCGACCAGGTGAGCGGTGCGCGCGCGGCGAACGACGCGAGGTCGAGCGCGACGTGTCCGGTGACGGGCGCGCCGCCGCCGGAGGCCGCGCGCGGCCAGCCCTCGAGATCGGCCTCGACGTCGACGCCGCCGCGCCTCGACGGCGAGAGCTCGCCGTGCAGGCGCGCGCGCTGCGGATCGACGCCGCGCGCCGACGACAGCAAGGCGCCTGACAGCTCGCCCTCGAACGTGCCGGTCGGTCGATGCGCGGTGCCGGCGACGTGCGCGTGGAGCTCCACCTCGCCGCGCGCGTCGACGTCCGGCCGCGCGATCCGCGCGAGCTCCTCGAGCGCGACCTTCGCGACGTCGACGCGCACGTCGAGCCGGCGATCGAGCGCAGACATGGCGGCGGCCGACGACGCGGCGACGGCCGGCGTCGATCCGAGCGGCACGTCGGCGACGACGGCGATCACGGGCGCGCCCTTGTGCCCCTCGGGCGACGCGTGGAGCGTCACCTTCGCGCGACCGCACGGCGCGTCGACGAGGGCGCCCGCGCACGCCGCGTCGTCGACCGTCTCGGCGTGGAGCTCGACGCGCGCCGCCGCGGCGCCGCCTCGAGCGTGGACGCGCGCCGTCAGCGCCGCGGTCGCGTGCACGACGGGCTGGAGCGAGGACGCCGGATCGTCGGCCGCGGCGGCGTCCGGCGCGGCGTCGATCTCGATCCTGCCGCTCACGCTCGCGCCGAGCGGCGCCGGAGACTGCGCCAGCGAGGTCACGTCGACGCTGGCGAGCGCGAGCGCGGCGTGCGCGCGCGTGACGTGCGGCGGCGCGTCGCCGCCGGGCGCGCTCGGCGCGACGTCCGCGTCGGCGTCGACGTCGAGCGAGCCGCCCGCCACGCCGATTTTCTTGCCCGCGATCACGACGTGCGCCGGCGCGTCGACGACGCCATCGAGCGAGACGTGGAGCGCGTCGTCGCCGATACGGAGCGCGCGGAGCGACGGCGGCGCCTCGACGCCGAGCGCGCGCAGGGGCTCGATCGCGTCCGCGCCGTCGCCGCTCGGGGTGACCTCGACGTGGAAGGCCTTCGTCGCGAGCGTGAACGCGCCGCTGCCGCGCACGCGCTGGCCGAGCGCCGACACGTCGAGCGCGTCGAGCGACGCGACGCCCTCCTCGAGGTGCGCGCTCGCGGTGAGCGTTTCGAGGCGCGCGCGATCACCGACGACGA
>DASYCF010000850.1:0-2980 GCA_036500365.1 Byssovorax sp. | reverse complement strand
GCCGGTCCGCGTGTGGATCGGGCCGAGGGGCACCCAGCCGCCGAAGGACGAGGCCGGCTGGGCGCGCGTCCCGCTGCGTCGCACCGACGCGGGCGGCGCGGTCGAGGGCGAGATCGACACGCCGCGCACCGTCGTCCGCGGCGTCGGCACGACCCTCGAGCTGGTCGCGAAGGCCGAGGTCGAGGGCGAAGCGCTCGACGCGCGCGCGTCGGCGCAGGTCGGCGTCGGCGTCGCGACCGCGGCGCTCGAGCTCGAGGACGGCGCGCTCGTCCCCGCGGCGGCGCAGCGCGGTCTGCTCCGCGTCCACGATGCCCATGATCTTCCGGTATCCGCGCGGTTCCGCGTGCGCGGCGACGGACTCTCGGCCGAGGTCACGACCGACGTCGACGGCGAGGCGGAGCTCGCGTGGAGCCCCCCGCGCGACGTCGGCGCGCGGCGTGAGCTCGGCCCCTGCGCGGGCAGCGTGTCGGCGAGCGTGCGCGTCGAGCGCGTCGACGCGTCGGCCGCGCCCGACCTGCCCGCGACGATCGAGCTCTGCGTGCCCGTGAACCGCGACGCCGAGGGTCTGCTCGTCGTCGACCGACCGGTCGCGCGGGTCGGCGATCGCGTACACGTGACGGCGCGCCTGCGGGACGGCGCGGAGCCGCCCGGGCCCTGGTCGATCGTGCTCGGCTCGGACGCCGGCGGCCGCGCGACCTCGCGCTGGATCGACGCCGGCGAGCTCTCGGCGGACGTCGACGTGCCCGAGGGGCCCCCCGGCCGGTGGACGCTCACGGCGGCGTTCCCGTCGACCTCGCACGCCGCGCGCGTCCTGTCGCGGTCGATCCTCGTCGCTCCGCGCGCGCTCCCCCGGCTCACCGCGCGCGTGTCGGGGCGCGCCGCGCCCGGCGGGATGATCGACGTCGACGCCGATCTCGCCGACGACGCGGGCGCGCCGTTGACCGGCACGGTCGCCGCCGTCCTCGTCGACGCGCGCGGCGGCGGCCACACCGGGCCGATCGAGGCGTTCGACACGCGCGCGGCGCTGTGTGCCGCCGCCGGCGTGCCGCGGCGGCGCTGCGACGCGCTCCTCTCCGGCGACGCCGGGGGCGACGCGCTCCGTCGCGCTGCGATCGGACGAGAGTCGGGCCTCGCGTCACGCCCGGCCCTCGACCCCGGCGGCACCGCGCAGGAGGAGATGACGAAGACGTTCGCCCTCGTCATGAAATCGCTCGAGGGCGGCGTGTTCGAGGCGTCGAGCTCGCGCGAGCGGCTCGCCGACGTGGGTCGCAAAGACGGGCGCGGCTGGACGTTCAACCCCGAGATCCTCTCGCTCGCGACGGCGGCGCTCTCCGAGCCGCCGCTCACCCCCGGCGGCGAGCCCGTGACGCTCGACGACCTCATGGCCGTCGATCGCGACGTCACCTTCGATCACGTCGCGCGGCGCGTGACGCGCCTCAAGATCTTCCGCGTCCTCGCGGCCGTACGCGCGTGGCGGCGCGAGGCGAACGTCGAGAGCGACGAGCCGATCTTCAAGGACCCGAACGCCCTCCTCCGCAGGCTCGTGCGCGAGGGCAAGCTCACGCAGGATCAGCTCGTCGATCCTTGGGGCGGCGACATCGCGTTCGTCGTCGCCGCGCGCCCCGCTACGCCGTTCCTCTCCGTCGTCCGCGGCTTCGAGCTGCACGCGGCCGGCCCCGACGGGCGCGTCGGCACGGGCGACGACGTGAGCGATCCTTTCGAGCGCGTGCTCCGCTCGGGCACCCCGTACGCGAAGGCGCTCCACGAGGACGCGCTCGTCGACGCGAAGCTCGACGCCGAGGTCGCCGACGCGACGGTCTCGGCCTGGCAGCGCACGCTCGAGGAGAACACGGGCACGTCGCTCGGCAACATCGGCCACGGGTGGGGCGAGGGCACCGGCGAGGGCTTCGGCGCCGGCGGCATCGGCACGATGGGCGGCGGCGGCGGGCACGGCCGCCTGTCGCAGGGCATCTCCCTCGGCGGCGCGGCGTGGGCGCCGCCCGTCCGCACCGACGCGCGGGGGCACGCGCGGCTTCACCTCCAGCTCGGCGACGCGGAGACGACGTGGCGCGTCGCGCTCGTCGCGCTCCCCGACGCGTCGACGCCGGCGACGACCGTGGTCGACGTCGCCTCGTTCCTGCCCGCGAGCGTCCGCGTCGAGGCGGGCGCGCGCTGGGTCGAGGGCGACACCGCCGACGTCGCGCTCGTCGTTCGGAACCGCGGAGACCACGCGCGCACGTTCCAGCTCGTCGCGAAGGCCGGCGGCGCCGCGGCGTCGTCTGGGGGACCCGTCGCGCTGACCGTACCGGCGCGCGGGATGGCGCGCGCCGTGAGCCGCGTCCGCGCGAGCGCCGTCGGCACGGCCTCGCTGTCGATCGATCTCCTCGACGGCGGCGCCGTCGTCGACCACGTGGATCACACCTTCGCCGTCGAGGCGGCCGCCGAGCCGCTCGAGCTGACCGACGCTCGCTGGATCGCCGGTGACGCGGAGCTCGCCGCGTCGTTCGAGCCCGGGATGCGCCTGCGCGGTGCGCCGCGCGTCGTGATCGAGCGCGGCGTCGAGACCGCGCTCGACGAGGCGATCGCGTCGCTCGAGCCGTCCGCGTCGGCGACGCCCGACGCGCTCGCCGACGCGCTCGACGTCGCCGGGCGCGTGAAGGCGTACGCCGTGCACGTCGGTGGCGCCGGCTCGTCGCTCGCGGCGCACGCGGCGACGCTCGCCGACCACGTGGAGGGCAGGCTCGCGGCGCTGCGCGACGGCGGCGCCGACGTCGGCTTCGCCGCGAGGGCCCGCGCGGCCGCGGCCTCGGGCGACGCGAAGGAGGCGGCGCGCCCGACGCCTTGCCCGCCCGATCTCGCCGCGCTCGCGGACCGCGTGCGCGCGCTCGACGTGGAGCCTGCGCCGCGCGGTGGCGCCGCGCTCGCGTGCTGGGACGCGTTCGTGTCGACGACGGTCACGCGCGTCGAGTCCTCGGGCGAC
>DASYCF010000849.1:0-3689 GCA_036500365.1 Byssovorax sp. | reverse complement strand
ACCTGCTCGACGGCGGCGCGGATCTGCGCGCGATCCAGAAGCTCCTCGGCCACGCGAGCCTGTCGACGACGCAGCGCTACACCCACGTCTCGATGGAGCGCCTGCTCGCCGTCTACGACAAGGCCCACCCGCTCGCCCGGAGGACGCGGTGAGCGCCCGCCCGTCGACCGCGCCGCGCGCCGTGCGCATCGCAGCACAACGGGCCTTCGCGCGGCTCTCGCAGAGCCTGCTCGCGTCGAGCCTCGTCGGCCTCCTGCTCGCCGCGCTCGAGGCGGGGTGGGCGCGCGGCGCCGGCGGCGAGTCCGTAGCCGGGCGCGGCGTCGCCCTGTACCTCGCGGAGGCGGGGCTGCTCGCGCCGGCGGCGCTCGGCGTCGGCGTCGCCGCGTGGGCCGCGGCGCTGCTCGTCGACGGCGACGTCGCGCCTTCGCCGCGGTCGCTCGCGGCCGCGCTCCGGGCCGAGGCGGCCGGCCGGCCGGCGGACGTCGCCGCGTTCGCGCCGCTCGCCGCGCTCGGCGCGTTCTTCTGGTGCACGTTCGCCGCGCACCTCGCGCGGGCCGTCCTCGGGCTCGACATCTCCGCCTCGCTCGCGGGCGCCGCAATCGCCACGGGGGCGCTCGGCCTCGGCCTCGCGGCCGCGCTCGTCGTGCTCGCGCTCACGCCTCCGCTGCGGCGGGCGCTGGCGACGGCGAGCGAGCGCCACCTCGCAGCGGTCGATCCTGCTGTCACTGGCGCCGTCGGCGCGGGCGCGGCGGCGGCGCTGCTCGCGTTCGGCGTCGCGACGGGCACGGTGTCGGGCGACGGCGGGCTGTTCGGCATCTGGGGCGTGCTCCGGCGACAGGAGCTCGACCTGCGCCCTGTGGGCATGCTCGCGGCGCTGTTCTTCGCCGGCATGTTCGGCCCCGCGGCGCTCGGCGGCGCGCGGCGGACCGTCGCGCTCGGCCTCGCGCTCTTGCCGCTCGGGCTCACGGCGCGCGCCGCGACCGCGCTCAACGCGGAGCCCCGGATCTCCACCGCCATCGAGCGGGGCGCGCCGCTCGCGAAGATCACGCTCGGCGGCTTGCGCAAGATCACCGATCGCGATCACGACGGCTTCAGCCCGTTCTTCGGCGGCGGCGACTGCGACGACACGAACCCGAACATCAACCCGCTCGCGCGCGAGATCCCGGACAACGGCGTCGACGAGGACTGCGACGGCAAGGACCTCAAGAGCGCCGATCTCGTGAAGCTCTCGCCGCCCGTCGTGGCGAGCGCGGCTGCGGCTGCGTCTGCTGCGCCTGCCGCGGGAGGCCTCGTGATCCCGCCGGACACGAACGTCGTCTTGATCACGATCGACACGCTGCGCGCCGACCTCGGCTTCGCGGGCAACACGACGCACCCGCTGTCGAAGAACCTCGACGCGCTCGCCGCGCGCTCGACCGTGTTCGAGCACGCGTACTCGCTCGCGTCGTACACGGGCAAGAGCGTCGGCCCGCTGCTCATCGGCAAGTACCCGAGCGAGACGCACCGGAACTGGGGCCACTTCAACGTGTTCGGCAAGGAGGACGAGACCGTCGCCGAGCGCCTGCAGAAGGCCGGCATGCGCACGATCAGCGTGCAGGCGCACCGCTACTTCGGGAAGTTCAGCGGGCTCGACCGCGGCTTCGACGTCGTCGACATGTCCACCGCGCCGCCCGAGGGCACGAAGTGGGAGACCGACAACGCCTACACGAGCGACCGCTTGACCGACGCCGCGCTCGCGCAGATCGGCGACGCTGAGAACACCAAGGGCCGCTTCTTCCTGTGGGTGCACTACCTCGACCCGCACGCCGACTACCTGCCTCACAAGGAGTTCTCGTTCGGCACGTCTCAGCGCGACATGTACGACGGCGAGATCGCGTTCACCGACGAGCACATCGGCCGCCTGCTCGACGCGATCGACAAGGCGCCGTGGGGCAAGCGGACGGCGATCATCGTGACGAGCGATCACGGCGAGGCGTTCGGCGAGCACAAGATGGTCCGTCACGGCTTCGAGCTCTGGGAGATGCTCGTGCACGTGCCGCTGATCGTGCACGCGCCGGGCGCGCCGCCCTCGCGCGTGTCCGCGCGGCGGAGCGCGATCGACGTCGTGCCGACGATCCTCGACCTCGCGCACGCGCCGAAGCCGACCGGCGAGGGCGACGACTTCGTGTCGGGCACGTCGCTCCTGCCCGATCTCGCGGCAGGCAAGGCCGCGCCCGCGCGCGACGTGATCGTCGACATGCCCGGCGGCCCCTACAACGACCCGCGCATGTCGATCCTGCACGGCGACATGAAGCTCACGATCTCGAACGGCACGAAGATGGAGCTCTACGACCTCGCGAAGGACCCCGACGAGAGCAAGGACCTCTTCTCGAAGGACGCGCCCATCGTCGGGCTGTACGGCGCAGCGCGGGCGCGCATGAAGGAGATCAAGGTCACGGGCGAGCGCAAGCAGTGAGGTCGGGCGCGGCCCACCACGGCCGTTCGCGACGATGCGCGTCGGCGGAGCGGAGGCTCCTTTCAAGTTTGAAATCGGCAACCTGCGCTCTTTTCCGACGTCACAGAATGCGCCTACGATTGGTCCGTGCTCCCGCCGGCGGCCGTCGTCTTCGATCTCGATGGCACGCTCATCGACAGTCGCGGCGACATCGTGGCGGCGTTGAACCACGCGCTGGCGACCATCGGGCGCGCGCCGCAGCCGGCCACCGCGATCGTACGGCTCGTCGGCGACGGCTCGCGGACGCTGTGCGCGCGCGCGGCGCAGCTGTCCGAGCTGTCCGAGGAGGTCGATCGGATGCTCGAGGCCTTCACCGGCTACTACACGGCGCACCCGGTCGAGTTCACGCGGTTCATGCGCGGCGCGCACGAGGCGCTCGACGACCTGTCGACGCTGCCCGACATGGTGCTCGCGATCTGCACGAACAAGCCGCGCGCGGTGACGGACGCGGTGCTCGGCGCGCTCGGGATCCGCACGCGGTTCCGCGCCATCTGCGCCGGCGGCGACGTGTCGGAGAAGAAGCCCGCGCCCGGGCCGCTGCTCCACATCGCCCGCCTGCTCCGCCAGCCGGTCGAGAGCCTCATCATGGTCGGCGACGGGCCGCAGGACATCGAGGCGGCGCGCCGCGCGGGCTGCCGCGCGATCGCGGTCGACTCGCCGTTCACGCCGCGCGACCGCGCGAGCGGCTACAGGCCCGACGTCGCGCTGCGCACGCTCGAGGAGCTCCCCGACGTCGTGCGCCGCTGGCGCGACGCGACCGCGCGCATCTCCGTGGGCCATTGAGGCCTTCGCCTCAGATCGTCCTGCCAAGTCTCAGCTTCGGACGCTCCTGAGCCGAGCCCGCGCCTTACCCCGTACCAGGCAGAGGCAGACACAGAGGCAGACGCGGGGGCTTAGGCAGCTTGGGAGAGGGCGCGCGGCGCGGGTGGCCGGGCCGCCTCGATTCGTGGCGTCCAGGAGGGTGATTGCGTGTTGCGTGCCTATGAGGATGCGTTGGTCGTATTGCGGCTGTCAAAGCCGACGATGGTCGAGATTGGCGTCACGATTTCGGATCTTCCTCGGCACCTTCGGCCTTGTGGGGCGTCGATGGTGCTCGATATGCCGAGGGCAGCCATGCGCGCGGATGGCCAATCATAGGGGTGTCGTTCGCGGTGGCGCTCGGGTCGGCGAAGGAGACGCGGGCGTGCATCGATGT
>DASYCF010000848.1:0-4221 GCA_036500365.1 Byssovorax sp. | reverse complement strand
GACGCGTCGCACGAGCTCACCCCGAGCGGGCTCCGCCGGCGGGAGCTCCCGCTACGCCGTCGGCTCAAGCGCCTCACGGTCTTGCACCCCCGCCTCGGGTGGCCCGTCCAGCTCGTGTGGAACGGCGTCCGTCGCCTGAGGCGCGCCGTCGGCTCGCAAGGCGCCCGGCCGAACGACAAGTGAACCTCGTCTACGTCTTCCTCAGGCCCGGGAAGCCTCAGGTCTACGGCGGCGAGAAGAGCATGATCATCACCGCGCAAGGCGCCGCCGCGCGCGGTCACCGCGTCCGCTGCCTCGTGACGGCGCGCGACGATCTGCTGCACGAGATCGAGCGCGCAGGCCTCGAGGTCGAGGTGGTGGACGGGATCGACCCGATCGCAGGGCTACGCAAAGCCACCGCGCGGGACATCGGGCGTCGGCTCACGACGATCGCGCGCCTGAACAAGCGCGTGTTCGAGCTCGTGTCCGAGGAGCGGCCGGCGATCGTCCACGTGTCCGGCGTGCCCGCCGTCGTGACGACGTTGCCCGGCGCGAAGCTCGCCGGCGGCGCGGTCGTCTACCACGTGCGGGACACGAGCCGCACGGGCGACACCCGCTGGTACGAAGAGCTCTGCGTGCTCGCGGCGGATCGCAGCGTCGCGATCTCGGAGTCTCTCCGTGCGCGCATCCTCGAGACGGCGCGGCCCGCGGCGCGGCGAGCGATGTCGCGGCGGCTCGTGGCCATCTACAACGGCTTCGACTTCGCGGAGATGGACGCGTTCTGCGCGTCCGTGACGCGCGAGGACGCGCGCGCGTCGCTGAGCATCGGCGCCGACGAGATGCTCGCGGTGAGCGTCGGCGCCGTGAACGAGAAGAAGGGCCAGCTCAGGTTCATCGAGCGCGCGCTCTCTCGGGCCGTAGCCACGACGCCGAAGCTGCGTATGGTCTTCATCGGCGGCGTGAACGATGAGGGGTACGCCGGGCGGTGCAAGGTCGCCCTCGCGCGAACGGGCCTGACTCACCACGTCCAATTCGTCGGCTATGCCCCGCAGGCGATCACGTATCGATGGCTCCGCGCCGCAGAGATCGGCGTCGTCGCCTCTTCGCGAGAAGGCCTGTCGCGGTTCGCGGTGGAGGCCCACGCGTTCGGCCTGCCGGTCGTGTCGACGCGGATCGTCGGCCCGGTCGACGTCGTGGTCGACGGCACGACGGGGTACCTGATCGACGAAGCGAGCATCGAGCGCATGGGGGACACGATCGCGGAGCTCGCGGCTGACGCGGCGCTCCGCGCGCGGCTCGGCGCAGCGGCGTCATCCCACGTGCGGAAGAAGTTCGTCCTCGACCGCCACCACGACGAGATCGCGAAGCTCTATGCGAGCATCTGACGGGCCGGGTCAAGCAGCGGCAGCTTGCGCGCGCTCGCGCGCGGCGCTCCGCAGCACGTAGAAGCTCGTGGGCAGCGTGACGAGCGCGAGCGCACCGACGACGTACGGCATCCACGTCGGCCCGGGCAGCGTCCCCGACTCGAGCAGCTCGGAGGCGTGCGCGACGATCGATCCGACGTACACATGGACGCACGTCATCGGGAACAGACCGACGAGCGTCGCCACGAAGACCTGGAGGACCGAGAGCTTGCTGAACGCGAACGCGTACGAGAGCACGTTCTGCGGGACCAGCGGCGTCGCGCGGAGGAGCGCCGCGGTCTTGAGGTCGGCGTGCGCGAGCATGCGCAGCAGCGTCGCGACGCGCGCGTTCTCGTGCCCCTGCGATGGCGCGCCGGGCTTCGCGAAGCCGACGCGTCGCGCGACGAAGCAGACCAGCGCCGCGGCCGTCGCGCACACGGGCGCCGCGACGGCGACGCCGACGACCGGCCCGTACGCGAAGCCGGCGACCGACGACATGAGGAGCGTCGGCGCGGCGACGAGCGATCCCGCGAGGTAGACGGCCGCGTACGCCGCGATCGCGACGGCGCCGGACGCGCGCATCCACTCCGCGCCGGCGACGACGCCGCTTCGCACCGCGTCGATGCGCAGCAGCGGCAGCGGCGACGCCCAGAGGAGCGCGAGCACGGCGGGTCGCCACCACCGCGCGAGGCGCGAGCGCGGCGCCGCCTCGTTCAAGGGACCTTCTTCGCCTCGGCGGCGACGCGCGCGAACATGTCCGGCAAGGCGCTCTTCTGCGCCCTCTCGCGCACCCAACCAGGGACCGCGGTGTTCGGCTCCGCGTGCACGGAGTAGGTGACCTTCGACTTGCCGCCCGGCGCCGCGGTGACGTCCCAGCTACCGTCGTTCACCTTGTAGTCGCCGCGCACGAGCTTCCAGGCCCGGACGAAGTGCGGCGGCGCCTCGGTGTGCGTCGCGAGCGTGACCGCCGTGAGGTTCGAGAGCGGGAACGGCATCTCGATCGTGACCTCGCACGTGCGCGTGTTGCCCGCGCGCGCGAGCTCCCTCGCTGCGGCGATGCGCGGCATGCGCTCCTTGTATTTGGAGCAATCGGAGACGATGGCCCACACCTTCTCGGGCGGGGCGTCCATCGTCCCGGTCATGACGATCTTCGGCGTGTCGCTGCCGGCGACGGCGACCGTCTTCACCTCGACGTCGCCGCCTTCCGCGCCCGCGAGCCCGGGCGCGGCGACCGCGGCAGCGGCCGCGAGAGCGAGCAGGGTGCTTCGAGGGTTCATGCGCGCGCTCCCATCAGAACTTGGCGAAGCGACGCAGCTTGAAATAGAGCGGCGTCGGGCTGCCGTCGTGCTTCGGCTTCTCCGGGCCGTCCATCAGCGGGACGTACATCACCCGGCGCTGGCTCGCCTGGCCGCGCGCCGTCGCCCCGGCCACGCGGTGCCAGATGCGCCCGTCGTGGATCGTGAGATCGCCGGCCTTCGCGACGATGGCGTACTCGTCCTCGTCGGGCTCGACGTCGAGGAAATAGCGCTTGCGCGTGAGCAGCGGCCAGATGCCTTGACGGTGCGACCGCGGGAGCAAGCGCACGCCGCCCTTCTCGATGGGCGAGTCGTCGAGGTAGATGCCCACGTGGAGATAGCGGCGCGGGCGCTCGAGGTAGAACACGTCGCGCAGGCTGTCGGTGTGCCAGCCTTGACGGCTGAACTTCGAACCCTCCTCGGTTCGATAGTGGTTGATCACCAGGCCGTCGCGCTCGCGCTCGCCGATGCGGTAGCCGGGGCCCGCCTCCTTCAAGATGCCGGCGAAGCGCGGATCGCGGAGCATCGCGCGGAGCTCCTCGCCGAAGAGCGACGCGAAGCACATGCGCTGGACGAAGCTCCGCCCGTCGGCGCGCTTGCCGAGGAGGAGCGGAGTCCCGAAGATCTGCGTGCGGCCCTCCCGGATCATCTCGCGATCGATCCGCTCCACCTCGGCGACGATGCGCGCGAGCCGGTCCGGCTCGAGGAAGCGTTCGAAGCGGATGAAGCCGTACGTGTCGAGGTACTCGTGCTGTTCGCGCGTGAGCGCCCCGCCGAGCGTGAAGCGCGGCATGTCGATCAGCGCGTTCTGTACGGGCAGCGCGGCGGCCTTGGGCGCGGGCGCCTCTCGGAGGGTCTGTACTTCCACGTCTCTACTCGTTTCGTTAAGGCGTTGACGACTGCGGAGGATCGGGGATGCCGGGCGGCGCCTCGGCCTTCGTGAGCGATCGCGCGGTGAGGTTGCCGGCCGTGCCGCCGCTCGAGATGTCGCCGAGCAGCACGTCGTCGGCCGAGAAGGAGCCGGTCAATCGATAGACGCCACCGGCCTTGGAGAACGAGCCGGTCAATCGGGCGTTGCGCAGCGTCACGTCGGGCATGGTGACGGCGACGTCGGTCGGCGCCGTCGTGAACGTGGTCGTCCCGTCCGGCTGATCGACGACGCACCCCGTCGCGGTGAAGCTGTATCCGAGCGGCGGGGCGTCGTTCGGCACGTAGTCGCTGTACTCGTCCACCGTGCCGGCGGGGTCCGACGGCATGGCGCACATCGGCGAGGGCAAGAGGCGGCACGCTTCGCCCGCGGGGCACTGCATCGGACAGCCATCCGACGCCATGCGTCGATCGGCGTTCGTGAACTGGCCCACGAACGCGCCCGTCATCGGATCCACCTGAATCGACGCGTAGAGCTGCACCTGCGTCGCGATCGGCATCTTCACGTCGGCGAGGAAGAACGAATATCCGGACGGGAACGTCGTCGGCTGGTCGCACTCGACCTTCGCGTCGTAGCCGAAGACAAGCTTGCGCCGCGCCACGGTGACGACGCCGTC
>DASYCF010000847.1:0-2285 GCA_036500365.1 Byssovorax sp. | reverse complement strand
TCCACGTCGTCGGCGGAGGCGCCGTAGCTTCCCGCGACGCCGAGGGGCGAGACGCGAAGCCCAGTGCCGCCGAGGGGCCGATGCGCGAGGCGCTCCACGTCAGGGATCCTTCTTGCCGGGGGGCTTCGACAGGTCGATGTCGGGCAACGATCCCGGCCGCGCCGGACGCGCGCTCCGCGCCTGGGCGTTCTTCAGCGCGCCGTCGACGAGCGAGGTGAGCATGCCGATGTTGACCGGCTTCGTGAGGAAGAAGAGCGCCTTCTTGCGGAGCGCGTCGATGCGCGCGCGCTCCGTCGTGTCGGCCGAGACGACGAACACGGGCGTGGACGTGTTCGGGCCCGGGCGCGTCGCGAGCGTGTTCAACACGAAGAACCCGTCGACCACGGGCATGTGGAGGTCGAGCATCACGACGTCGTAGCGCTTCTGCCCGAGCATGCGCAGCGCGTCGGCGCCGCTCGCCGCGACGTCGACGTCGCCGAGGCTCTTCAGCGCCCGCGAGAACAACGCGCGGATGTTGGGGTCGTCGTCCACGACGAGGAGGGACGGCATTCGGGCTCAGGATCAGTCTGACACGCCCCGGCGCGTTGCACGAAGAAGTGTGTGCGCCTCAGCGGTCGGTCGCGGCGTCGATCGCGCGCCGACCACGCGACGCTCGGGGCCCGGCGGCGCGCGCCGCGGCGGGCTCGGCGACGTCGAGGAGGGCGCGCACGACCGCCGCGGTGGCCGTCGATCCGCGCGCGATCTCGCGCGGCGAGCCTGTCGCGACGACGAGCCCCCCGCCCTCGCCGCCTTCGGGGCCGAGCTCGATCACGTGGTCGGCGCGCGCGATCACGCCCGGGTGATGCTCGATGACCACGAGCGTGTCGCCGCGCTCGACCAGGCGATCGAGCACCGCGACGAGGCGCGCGACGTCGGCCAGGTGGAGCCCGGTCGTCGGCTCGTCGAGCACATAGAGCGTGGGCTTCGGTCGCGAGCCGGTGGTGAGCTCCGCGGCGAGCTTGAGCCGCTGCGCCTCGCCGCCGGAGAGCGTGTGCGACCCCTGGCCGAGCCGCAGGTAGCCGACGCCGAGGTCGCACATGATCTGGAGCGGCGCCTTGATGCGCGGGTGCGCGGCGAAGAGCTGCACCGCCTCGTCGGCGGTCATGTCGAGCACCTCGCCGATCGACGCGCCAAGGTAGCGCACGTCGCGCGTGTGCTCCTCGAAGCGCGATCCGCCGCACGCCTCGCACGGGGTGGTCACGTCGGGCAAGAAGCTCATCTCGTGCGAGACGGAGCCCTGGCCGTCGCACGCGGTGCAGCGGCCGCCGCCGCTCGCGCTGTTGAACGAGAAGCGCGACGGCCCGTAGCCGCGGACCTTCGCGTCGGGCGACGAGGCGAAGAGCTTGCGGACGTCGTCCCACACGCCGAGGAACGTCGCCGGGACCGATCGCGGCGTGCGCCCGATCGGCGACTGGTCGACGGCGATCGCGCGCACGAGCGAGCGTGGCAGCGTGATGCCGTCGTGCTTCGGCGAGAGGTCGGTGGCGAGGCCGAGCGCGCGCCGCGCCGCGGGGAAGAGCACCGAGCGCACGAGCGTGCTCTTGCCCGACCCCGACACACCGGCGACGACCGTCATGCGGGCGGCGGGCACACGGAGTCGATCGATCTTGAGGTTGTTCGCGCGCGCGCCGCGGAGCTCGATGAACTCGTCGGCGGGCGGACGCGACGGCCTCGCGCTCGCGAAGCGCCGCTCGTCGGCGAGGGCGCGCGCGGTCGGCGACGTCGGGTCGGCGAGGACGACGCTCGGCGGCCCTTCGGCGACGACGCGACCGCCTGCGCGGCCGCCGCTCGGCCCGAGGTCGACCAGGTGATCGGCCGCGCGGATCGTATCGGCGTCGTGCTCGACCATGAGCACGGTGCTGCCCGTGTCGGCGAGCGCGCGCAGGTTCCCGAGGAGGCGCTGCGTGTCGCGCGGGTGCAAGCCGATCGTCGGCTCGTCGAGCACGTACAGGGCGCCGGTGAGGCCGCTGCCAAGCTGCGCCGCGAGGCGGAGGCGCTGCATCTCGCCGCCGGAGAGCGTCGTCGCGCGCCGATCGAGGTCGAGGTAGCCGAGGCCGACGTCGAGCACGAACGCGAGGCGCCTGGCGAGCTCGCGGCTCGGCGCGTCGGCGATGCGGGCGCGATCACCCGTGAACGAGAGCGTCGCGGCCCAGCGCGCGGCGGACCCGACCGAGCGGCGCGCGACCTCGTGATACCGCTCCCCCGCGAGGCGCACCGCGCGCGGGAGCGGCGCGAGGCGCGCGCCG
>DASYCF010000846.1:0-6600 GCA_036500365.1 Byssovorax sp. | reverse complement strand
CAGCACAGGGGCACCGCCCCGCCCGACTCGAAATTCTCCTCGCCTTCCCAGGCGTCGGGGGCTAGCAACTTCGGGTGGTGGCAACCATGCGGCGCGTCGTCGTCGAGGCAACGTTGCGTCGCACGCCCGCGGCGGAAAGCGTGGCCGCGGCGTGAACGTCGACTCCGTCCAGCAGTGGATGGCCGCCGGCGGCTACTTCGTCCTGTTCGGGCTGCTCTTCGCCTGCGGCCTCGGCTTGCCGCTGCCCGAAGACATCCCGCTGCTCGCCGCCGGCGTGATGATCGCCAACGGCAAGATGACGCTCGCGGCCGCCGGCGTGTGCGCCTGGTGCGGGATCGTCGCGGGCGACTGCGTGCTCTACCACCTCGGCAAGCGCTACGGTCTCAACATCACGCGCGTGCCGTTCGTCGGCCGCCACGTGACGAAGAAGCGCATCGCCCGGGCCGAGCAGCTCTTCGCGAAGTACGGCATCTTGGTCGTGGCCGTCGGGCGGCTCTTCGCCGGCATCCGCGGCGGGATGGTCGTCGCCGCGGGCGCGATCCGGTTCAACTTCGTGCGCTTCCTCATCGCCGACGGGCTCGCCGCGCTCGTGTCCGGAGGCCTGTTCCTGCTCCTCGGCACCGTGCTCGGGAACGAGCTCCGCGCGCACGAGGCGCAGATCAACCGCTACAAGTTCTTCGTCTTCGCGGGCGCGATCGCGCTCGGCGCGCTCTTCGTGCTCGTGTCTCGCCTCCGCAAGAAGCCGGACGAGGAAGAGGACGACGCGCCCGCCCGCGAAGAGGCGTCGAAGATCTGAGCGCGGCGAACGTGCGTCGTCGTTGCGTCGCGCGACGGGACGCCGGAGCCTCGTCTTCGATGACGCGCGCGTCGAGGCTCGGGTGGGTCGGGGCGCTCGCGATCGCGATGGCCGCCTGCGGCGGGAGCCCAGGCGACGACGCGTCGAGCGCGGCGGGCGGAGGTGGCACGTCGAGCTCGCACGTCGCGGCGACCACGTCGACCGCCCCGCCGACGCCTGCGTCCACCGGCGCGGGCGAGGCTGACGCGTGCGCGACGCTCGAGGCCGACTACCAGAGCGCCCTCGAGACCCTGCTCACGGTGACCTCCGCGCCGGGCGGCACGCTCGCCGTGCACACGGAGGCGTGCGGCGACTGGAAGGGCGCCGCAGGCACGTCGGAGCCCGGCGTCGCGATGGATCCCGACATGGTGCTCGGCATGGGCAGCGTCACCAAGACGTTCGTCGCCAGCGCGTTCCTCGAGGCGGCGAAGGCGGGCCTCGTCGACCTCGACGGACCGCTCTCCGACTATCAGCCCGATTTTCCGAACGCGGCGTCGATCACGCTGCGCATGCTGCTGAACCACACGAGCGGCATCGCGGACTTCACCACGACGACCACGTTCCTCGACGCCATCGAGGCGCAGCCCGGACGCGTGTGGATGCCGCAGGAGCTCGTCGACATCGCCGCGATGCAGCCGCCGCTCTCGGCGCCCGGCGCCGCGTGGCACTACGCGAACACGAACTACGTGCTCGCCGGCATGGCCCTCGAGGCGGCGACGGGCGCGAACGTCGCGTCGCTCATCCGCGGCGAGCTGCTCGACCCGCTCGCGCTGACGAGCACGTCGTTCGGCGGCGAGGAGCCGATCGTCGGCGATCTCGCGCACTGCTTCATCGAGGGCGAGGACGTCACCGGGTACTTCGACTGGTCCGGCTTCTGGACGGCGGGCGCGATGGTGTCGAGCGCGAGCGACCTCGCCGCGTGGGCGCGCGCGCTCTACGGCGGCCAGGCGATCGACGCGGATCTGCTCGCGGAGATGACGACCGGCGCCGTGCCGACGACGACGCCCGGCTGGACCTACGGGCTCGGCGTGCTCGAGATGGACGCCGCGAGCGAGGGCGCCGCGTGCGTCGGCCACGACGGCGCGATCCCGGCCTACCGCGCGTGGATGGTCTACTTCCCCGCGACGAAGGCGTCGTTCGGCTTCATGATCAACGACTACGCGGCGACCGCGGCCGGCATGAGCGACGACGACCTCATCGTGAGCGATTTCGCCGCCGTCGTCGGCGAGCCGTAGCCGGCGCTTGGTGTGTGGGCGCGCGCCTCAGGGGCAAGCGGTCGCGCCCGGGCCGAGCGCGTCGCAGTAGGCCTCGGACACGTCGCACAGATCGCGGCACACGTCGCACGAGACGCAGAGCGCCGCCTCCGTGTAGAGCGAGACCGAGGTGGCCGGCGTGCCGAGGGCGCGCGCGCAGTCGAGGACGCAGCACGCGCCCTCGAGCGTCTTGTCGCAGATGCCGTGGTACGTCGGCCCAGCGCCGCCGCTGCCGGTCGAGCTGCTCGACGCGACGCTGGTCGCGCTCGCGCCGCCCGCCGCGCTGGCGCCGCCCGCCGCGCTCGCGCCGCCTGCCGCGCTGGCGCCGCCCGCCGCGCTGGCGCCGCCCGCGGACGCCGAGGTCGCCGTCGCGGTGGTCGACGAGCTCGACGTGGTCGCGCCGGTCGACGAGCTCGACGTGGTCGCGCCGGTCGATTGCGTGGCGACGCCGGACACGACGCACGCCGTCAGGGCGGCGCACGCCGCGTCGGCGGTGCACGCGTCGAGGTTGGGCTTGCACACGGTCGCGCTCACGCCCGTCGTCGCGTCGTTGCAGGCGCGGCAGTCGGGGTAGACGGGGAAGCCCGCGTCGGACCCGCCGATGCCGATGGGCACCTCGCCGCCGGCGCCGCCGCCGCCGAGCGTCGCGAACTCGGTGTCGGCGCAGCCGCCGTTCGTGGAGCCGGCCGCGAGCGCGACGGCGCCCGGCACGGCGATCAGCACGACGATGCGAAGCCGCCGGAGCCACATGGCGCGCGCACCCTAGTACCGCGGACCTGGCGTCGGCGAGACTTTCGGCGTCGCCGCCCTGCTCGCGTCGGCGAGCCGACCCGCGTGTACTTCTGCGTTTGCAGCGGAATCGCCGCCGAATTTGGCTGGTTTTCATCGCGGAGCGCGCGCGTCGGCTCGTAGCATCGAGCGCATGCGAGCTCACCTCCTCCTCGCGACCGCGTGCATCTCCTTCACGGCGCTCGCGTGCTCGTCGAGCGCCAGCGGGCCGATGGGCAGCGGCGGGTTCGACTCGGGCTCGGGCGCGGCGAACGGCGCAGGCAACGGCGCCAGCACGTTCGTCGGCGCGGGCGGCAACAACGTGACGGCGAGCACCGGCGCCGGTGGCCTCAGCGCGACGCTGATCTACGGCAACGACGACACGACGCTCGTGCAGCTCGACCCGACCTCGCCCGACCTCACCGTGACGACGATCGGCGACTTCGACTGCATCGATCCGAACGGCTCGAGCGACTACGCGATGACCGACATCGCGGTGAACGCGCGGGGCGAGCTCTGGGGCGTCACGGGGCACACGGTGCACTCGCTCACCATCATGGGCTCCACGGTGCACTGCGGGCCGTCGATCTCGCTCTCGAACAGCGACGCGCGCTTCTACGCGCTCACGTTCGCGCCGGCGGGCGTGCTCGACCCGACGCAGGAGGTCCTCGTCGCCGGCAACACGAACGGCGAGCTCTGGAAGATCGACGGCGCGAGCGGCGCGCTCGAGCAGCACGGCGTCTTCGGCGCGGTGCCGCACGACGACGGCCACGGCTACGTCTACGCGAACGCGGGCCAGGCCTGGGAGCTCTCGGGCGACCTCGTGTTCCTCGCGCACGACGGCGACCCGGTCGGCTTCGCGACGGTGCGCGACTGCCCGAGCCCGCCCGACACGACCGGGTGCAACGACGTCAACACGCTGATCGAGATCGACATGACCGCCATCGGCGCCCCGGGCGCGCAGATGGTGACGAAGGCGATCCAGGGCGCGATCGTCAAGGGCGCGACGTGCTCCGACCCGACCGATCGCTTCGGGAACATGTACGGGATCGCCGCGTGGAACGACAAGGTGTTCGGCTTCTCGCGCGACGGGCTGCTCGTCGACATCGACATCAACGACGGCAGCGCGTGCCTCGTGAAGTCGTACCCGTCGCTCCCGTTCGCGGGCGCCGGCGTGACGACGCTCGCGCCGGTGAGCGTGAACCCGCACTGAGCGTCACGGGACGAGGTCGAACGTGCCCCAGCTGATCACGGCCTGGCGGGCGTCGTCGTTCTGCACCGTGAAGCTCACGAGGCCGTAGCCCACGAGGCCGACGACGATCACGCCGAAGAGGCGCACGAAGGCGCGGCGCGCGCGGCTCGCGCGGATGATGGGCCGCTCGTCGTCGCCGAGATCGTAGAGATCGACGTCGTACGTCGGGCCGATGGCTCGGTCCGACAGGACGCGATCGCGGCCCGTGAAGGCCGGGCCGCGCGGAGGAGGCGCGTGCACGAGCGGCATCGGCTGCGTGATCTCGCCGACGTAAGCGCCGAGCTGTCCGACTCCATAGAGGGTGTTCGATTCCATGCACCCACGCTCCGCAAGGCACGTGCCGATGCGGTCGCGCGCGCACCCGCGATCTCGGCGGCGCGCGTCGTGGCAATGGACACCGTGTGTGGCGCGCCCGCGCGCGCGGCGGCGAAACCTCCGGCTACCGTCGCGTGCCCTTGTTCGTGGGCTCTTCGTTCGTGTCCCACGGGTTCGTCGACTCGGCGTCGACCGGCTCGGAGCTGGTGAGCGCGCGATCGAACGCCTCACCTGCGGCGCTCTTGGGTCCGCCGCCTTTGCCGTGGACGATCGCGGGCGGAGGCGGGAACGCGGAGCCGCCCGCGCGGGCGCTCGCCGGGCCGTTGCCGCCCGGCAGCGGCGGCGGCCCCTTGGGCGGGATCGGCGCGGCCGCGCTCTTCGGCGCCGCGTCGACGTCGGGGATCGTCGCGCGGATCGACGCGGGCACGTAGTCGGCGCTCGGCGACGTCTTCTCGACGCGGCCGAGATCGCGCGGCGGCTGGGACGGGCGCACCATCGCGGGCATCGGCGGCGGTGCCAGCGACGGCGGCGGCGCGACCGAGCCCGGGATCGGCGGCATCGACGGAGGGACGTGCCGCGCGAACGACGCGAGGGGCGCCGCGTCGCGAGCGGAGGGTGCGCTCGCGTGCGGGTCCGACTTCGGCGCCGTCTTCGCCGCGGCGCTGCTCGAGGTCGCTTGCGCGGCGGCCTGCGCGGGAGGGGGCGCGGGGAGAGGCGCGGCGGCCGCGGTCGAGGCGACGCGCAGGGCCGCTGCCCCGTCGCCGAAGCCGAGCGCGACCTCGGCCGCCGCCCACACGCCGGCGAGCGCGCGCAGCGGCAGGTTCGCGCAGAGCACGCTCGGCGTCGCGACGGCGAGCTCGGCCTCGGCGCCGAAGGGCTCCTTCGGCTTTTGTCGCTCCTGCGCGAGGCGGGCGCGATCGATCGCGACGCGCACCTCGAGCGGGACGCGCGTGTGCCACGCCGCGCCGTCGATGGCCGTGCGCACGTCGAGCGCCGTCAACAACGGTTTGCGCGCGAAGGCGCCGTCGAGCCCGCTCGCGTTCGAGAGCAGCGCCTCGAGCAGCCACGTCGCGAGCTCCTGCGACTCGCGCGCCTCGTCGTCCCACGGGAACCGCTCGAGGAACGCGCGCCAGAACGCGCTCGCGTCGCCGTACGTCGCGAGCTCGACGGGGTCGAACGCGTCTTCGAAATCGCGCGCGGTGACGTCGCCCTCGTCGACCACCGAGTCGACGAGCGCGGCCTGAAAATCAGGCGTCTTCTTGCGCGCGGCCTTCGGCGCGAGGCCGGTGAGCTGCGACGTGACGCGCTGGCGGAGATCGGGCCGGTCCGCGAGCCAGCGCATGCGCTCGGCCGCGGGGAAGCGCGCGCGCGTCGCCTCGGCGCTCCACCACGAGAGCGACATCGCGCGCAGCCGGACGAGGAGCTCGGCGACGAGCTGCACGTGCGGGGCCTGCGCGAGGTGCCGCCGCGCCTCCTCCGCGAGGGCCGCGTCCGTCTTCTTCTCGGCGTCCTTGTGCGTGAAGGCAGCCATGGGTGGCGGTTTTATCACAGCGGCGCGCGCGTCGGCGGCATGGACGCGCCGCGCGCCCGGCGGCACCTCGGCCCCGGACGCGCGGCGGGCGACGCGAGGGTCACTTCTTCGAGATGACGATCTCGACGCGGCGGTTGTTCGCGCGGCCCTCGGGGGACCGGTTGTCGGCGATGGGCTTCGCCGGGCCATAGCCGATCGCGCGGATGCGGTCGGCGGCCACGCCGCGCGACACGAGGAACGCGCGCACGCTCTCGGCGCGGCGCTGCGAGAGCGTCATGTTCGAGGCCTGCGACCCCTGCGAGTCCGTGTAGCCCTCGACCACGATCTTCGACTCGGGGTCCTGCGCGACGATGGCCTCGGCCACGTCGGAGAGGCGCTGCTGCGCGCTCGGGAGCAGGTCCCACTTCGCCGTTTCGAAGAGCACGCTGCCGGACAGGCTGATGACGACGCCGCGCGCCTCTTGCTTCGCCTCGAGCTTGACGAGGAGGTCGGCGGCGCGCCGCTCGGCGTCCTTGCGCCGCGCGGTCTCGGTCGAGAGCTGGGCGCTCTGCGCGGCCATCGCGCGCTCGGCGGCGCCGACCTCGGCCGCGTTGGCCTTGGCCTTCGCGGCGACCGTCGCGTTCATGTCGGCGACGGTGCGCTCCTT
>DASYCF010000845.1:0-3834 GCA_036500365.1 Byssovorax sp. | reverse complement strand
CCAAATTGGATACACTTGGACCGCGCCAAAGCTGGGCGGCGGCTCTCGCGCGGACGGAGCGGCTCGTCCACAGTGCTCGGCGTCAGGAGGAGCCATGCGGAGCACGGGGATCATCGTCGACGCGGGCAGCGCGGAGCCGCTCTACAAGCAGATCTTCGATCAGGTCGTCGATCGCGTCCGGAGCCGTGCGTTCCCGCCCGGCTACCGGTTGCCGCCGACGCGGGCGCTCGCTGGCGAGCTCGGCGCGAACCGCAACACGGTCGTCCGCGCGTATGGCGATCTCGAGGCCGCCGGCTTCGTGAGCTCGACGGTCGGTCGCGGCACGTTCGTCTGCGCGGCGGACGCGCGCAAGGTGCCGCGAATCGCCGCAGCGCCGCGGGCGACGGCGAAGGGGTGGGCGTCTCTGCTCTCGGACGCGGCGAGCGGCGAGGCGCTGCGGCGCGGTGACCGCTACGCCCGCGCGCCGCTCGGCCGCGACGTCGTGAACCTCACGCGCATGCAGCCGTCGCCCGACCTCTTGCCCGACGAGCTCCTTCGGCGATGCATGGACCACGTGCTGCGCAAGCTCGGCCCGAAGGCGCTCGCGTACTCGCCGCCCGAGGGCCTCCCCGAGCTGCGTGAGCTCATCGCCGCCGACCTCGTCGCGTCCGGCGTCCCTGCGAAGGCCGAGGACGTCGTCGTCACCACCGGGAGCCAGCAGGGGCTCGACATCGTGGCGCGCGCGCTCGTCAACCCGGGCGACGCCGTGCTCGTCGACGCGACGACGTACCCCGGGGCGATCAAGCTGCTCACGCTCGCGGGCGCGCGCCTCGTGCCCGTCGCGTCCGACGCCGAGGGACCGGAGCTCGCGGCGCTCATGCGCCTGCGCGGGACGGGCGCGAAGGCGTTCTACCTCATGCCGAACTGCCGGAACCCGACGGGCACGTGCGTCTCGGCGGCGCGGCGGCGCGCGATCGTCGCGTGGTCCGAGGAGTCCGGCGTGCCGCTGCTCGAAGACGACTACGGCGCCGACATCGCGCTCGACGACGCGCCGCCGCCGCCCGCGCTGCGCGCGCTCGATGGCGACGTCGTGCACTTCGGCACGTTCAGCAAGAAGCTCGTGCCCGCGCTCCGCGTCGGCTTCGTCGTGTGCCCGCCAGCGCTCCGGCCGGCGCTCGTCGCCGTGAAGCACGCGATGGACCTCGGCACGAGCGCGCTCCTCCAGCACGTGCTCGCCGAGTTCCTCGATCGCGGCTACCTGCGCGCGCACCTCAACCGGACGCTGCCCACCTACCGCGCCCGGCGCGACGCGCTCCACGACTCGCTGCGCGCGCACGCGCCGCCGAGCGTGAAGTGGGCGCTGCCCGCGCGGGGCGTCGTCATGTGGCTCGAGCTCCCCGCGGGGATGTCGGCCGAGTCCGTGTTCGAGGCGGCGAGCCGCAAGGGCGTGCTCGTCGCGCCGAGCGCGTTCTACGAGGTGGGCCTGGGCGCGCCGCAGGGCATCCGGCTCACGTTCTGCGCCGAGCCGGAGAAGCGCCTCGTCGAGGGCGGCCGTCGCCTCGGCGAGGCCCTCACGGCGCTCGCGAAGGAGCAGCGCCGAGCGCCGGGCGGAGAGGCCGCGCTCGAAGCCGTCTGAGCAGCAACCAACGTCGGCGGGTACGACGCCGCGGCCCCGCGCCGCGCGCGTGAGGGCCCGCGTGTCTCACCACAGGAGGATTCCATGGAACGGCAAGCACGCACCCGCGCGCCCGAGAAGGGCGGCCTGCGCACGAAGATCGGCCTCGCGGAGATGTTGAAGGGCGGCGTCATCCTCGACGTCGTGAGCGCCGAGCAGGCGAAGCTCGCCGAGGAGGCGGGCGCCGCAGCCGTGATGGCGCTCGAGCGCGTGCCGGCGCAGATCCGGCGCGAGGGCGGCGTGGCACGCGCCGCGGATCCCGCGCTCATCCGCTCGATCCGCGCGGCGGTGAGCATCCCGGTCATGGCGAAGTGCCGCATCGGCCACTTCGTGGAGGCGCGCGTGCTCGAGGCCCTCGAGGTCGACTTCATCGACGAGAGCGAGGTGCTGACGCCCGCCGATCCGTCGCTCCACGTCGACAAGCGCGAGTTCGCCGTGCCGTTCGTCTGCGGCTGCAAGGACCTCGGCGAGGCGCTGCGGCGGATCGGCGAAGGCGCCGCGCTCATCCGCACGAAGGGCGAGGCAGGCACCGGCGACGTGGTCGAGGCCGTGCGCCACCTGCGCGCGCTGCGGGCCGAGATCCGCGCGCTCGCGTCGCTCTCGAGCGAGGAGATCGCGGGCGCCGCGAAGCGCCTCGCCGCGCCGCTCGATCTCGTGACGTTCGTCGCGCGCGAGGGGCGGCTGCCGGTGCCGAACTTCGCCGCCGGCGGCATCGCGACGCCGGCCGACGCGGCGCTCTGCATGGCGCTCGGCGACGAGGCGGTGTTCGTGGGCAGCGGCGTGTTCCTCTCGTCCGATCCGCTGAAGCGCGCGAGGGCGATCGTGGTCGCGACCGCGTGCTTCCAGGACGCGAAGAAGATCGCCGAAGTGAGCGAGGGTCTCGGCGAGCCGATGCGCGGGCTCGAGGTGTCGAAGCTCATGGAGGCGGAGCGCTTCGCCTCGAGGGCGCCGTGATCGGCGTGCTCGCGCTGCAGGGCGCGTTCGCGGCGCACGGGCGCTCGCTCGCCGCGCTCGGTCACGCGAGCCGGGAGGTGCGCGCGCCGCGCGATCTCGACGGCCTCGCGGGCCTCGTGCTGCCCGGCGGGGAGAGCACGGCGCAGCGCGAGCTCCTCGGCGCGCTCGGCCTGCTCGAGCCGCTCGCTCGCTTCGTCGCGACGTGCGCGCCGATCTTCGCGACGTGCGCGGGCCTCGTCCTCGCCGCGCGCTTCGGCTGGCTCGACGTCGACGTGGCGCGCAACGCGTTCGGGCCGCAGACCGAGAGCTTCGAAGACGTCGACGACGCGGGCGCGGTGCCGCTGGTGCTCATCCGCGCGCCTCGCATCACCCGGGTCGGCGCGGCCGTGCGCGTGCTCGCGACGTGGCGCGGCGAGCCCGTGCTCGTGCGCGAGGGGCACGTCGTCGGCGCGACGTTCCACCCGGAGCTCACGAGCTCGCTCGACGTGCACCGGCTCGCGTTCGGCGACGCGCGTCCGCGCGCCGAGCTCCCCGTCAACGCGGCGTGAGCCGCACGACGTGGCCGCGCGACGAGGCGTCGACCTCGGTCCACGCGAGGCTCGTCGCGTCGAGCGTGAGGCCGCCGATCGACGCGCCCGCGCCGCCGGTCGGCCGCGTCGCGAGCGTGGTCACGTCGGCGCCGGCCGCGGTCGCGCGCTTCACCGTGAACGCCGAGTCGTCGACCTCGATCCAGTAGACGCTCGACGCGTCGGCCGCGACGGCGACGAGCGTCGTCGTGGCGGGCGTCGGCGTCGTGTACAGCACGGGCGCGGCGCCGGGCGTCGTCGGCACGCTGATGATCGACGCGCCATCGGCCACGCCGAAGATCGCGCCGGCGCCGAGCGCGGCGCGCTCGATCGACGGCAGGCCGCTCGCGAGCGCGATCGGCGCGCCGGAAGGAAGCGGAGCGGCGTACGCGGTGACCGGTGACGACGCGCGCGGATCGCCCGCGGCCTCGAACCAGTAGGCGTTCGCCGCGTCGACGAGCGCGAGCGCGGGCGTCGCCGCGATCGGCGCGACGGGAGCGGGCGCGCCGCCCGTCGTCGGCGCCGATTCCACGTCGCCGAGGTCGTCGACCCACACGACGTCGCTCGCCCCGAGCGTGAAGCCCGACACGACGCCCACGCCCGCGGGCGCGACGATCGCGCTCGCCGCGCCGCCGCCGAGGGGCAGCGAGCACACGCCCG
>DASYCF010000844.1:0-5195 GCA_036500365.1 Byssovorax sp. | reverse complement strand
CGCCGGCGTCGTCGGTCAGCTTGAACCACACGACGTGATCGGGCGGCTCGGGCGCGTCGCTCGGGTCGCCGGCGACGCCGACGGGCGGAGGGTTGATGTGCACCTGCGGGCCGCCGTGGATGAACAGCGTGCCTCCGGCCTTCCAGTGGATGTCGCGCTCGGCGCGGATCACGATGTCGGGCCCGTCGAGCACGATGGTCGCGCCGCCGGTCGACAGCGTGATGCGCTGTCCGACGATCTCGCGCCGCGTCGCCGAGGGAACGGTCTCGGGCTGGCCCATGTCGGCGACGTGGAGATCGTTCATCGCGGCGAACGTGACCTCGTGCTTTTGGCCGACCTCGACGTGGTCGAGCGTCGCGATCGTGGTCGAGTGGTGCCGGCCGACGACGATGACGCGGTCTTGACCGATCGTCTCGAGCTCGACGTTGCGCACGTCCTTCTCGAGGTCGCGCTCGGAGCGGAGCGAGAGCACCTCGCGGCCGGTTTTGTCCTCGAACGCGAGCTCGTGGTACCCGTCGGACGAGGGCGTCGACCGCGTGCGCCACGCGATGCGCGACGCCGACGCAGGGAGCGGGCTCGGCGTCGGCGCGGCGACGTGGTGCAGGCGACCGACGACGACGGGCAGATCGGGATCACCCTCGTAGAACGCGACGAGCACCTCGTCGCCCACGCGCGGCGTCGAGATCACGCCGAAGCCGGCGCCGCTCATCGACTCGTTCACGCGGAGCCAGCACGTGCGCCGCTCGTCGCTCGTCGCGCTGCGATCCCACGGGAACCGCACACGGACGCGGCCGAGCTCGTCGGTGTAGATCTCCTCGCCCGGCGGGCCGACCACGTACGCGCTCACGACGCCGCGCGCGACGGGCCGCGGCGTCGCGCTCGTGGGACGGAGCGGGCGATCGCACATCGCCGCGATGGCGGACGCGCTCCAGCCGGTCTCGGCGCGGAACGTGAGCGTCGACGACGTGATCACCATGCGCGAGTCGCCGATCGACGGCGGTCCGTTCATCGCCGACAGCGCGACGCCGACGCCGAGATCGACGCGGTTCGTCGCGAAGCTCGCGCGGCGCGTGGGCCCGCGGAGGCCCGCGAGCGCGGCGCGGGCCCGCGCGTAGCCCTGCTCCTCGTCGTGGCGCGCCTGGCTCTGATCGTCGGCCGCGGGGGTCGCGTCGTCGCCGTCGTCGACGTCGATGAGCGAGGCGCCGGGCGCGTAGACGAAGCGCTCGAGCTGATCCTCGGTGCCGCGCGCGTCGGACGCGAAGTAGGGGATCGCGCCGCGCGGGCGCCGCACGTCGAACGCGGCGAGCGCGAGGCGCCCGGGCCGCATCATGTCCCACGCGCGCACGGAGGTCATGTGCTCGTCGATCGTCGCGCGCGTGACCTGCCCCGTGTAGAGGAGCGGCGCGCGCGGATCGGCGAGGTCGGGGCGATCGTCGAGGATCATCGCGCCCGCGTCGAAGCGCCACGAGACGCCCGCGTCCTCGAGCATCCGGCACACGAACGCGTAGTCGCTCTCGTCGTGCTGCGCGCGGTACTCGAGCTTCGGGAGCGCGCTCTTCACGCGGTCGTCGAGCGGGATCGCGTAGCCGCCGAGGATCTCCTTCACGACGTCGATCGCGGTCACGTGCTGGAAGATGCGCCGGTTCGTGCGGAGCGTGAGCGGCCAGATCGGCGCGACGACGCGGAGGTCGTAGCGGTGGAGGATCTCGCCGAGCGCGTCGCTCGACGCCTCCGTCCCCTCGCGCTGCTCGGCGGCGATCACGACGCCGGTGATCGTGCGCTCGCCCAGCGCGCCGCGATCGAAGCGCACGGTCGCCGTCGCGCCGATGAGCGCCTCGAGGTCGACGTCGCCGTCGGTCCCGCGAGTGAGGAGATCGAGCGTGAACGGGCGCGAGAGCTCCTCGACGAGCTCGGCGTGCCGCACGCGGAGATCCGCGTCGGCGCCGGCGAGGGTGAGCGTGACCTCGCTCACGTCGAGTTGATCTTCACGTTCGGACCACCCTTGATGATCACGTCGCCCTCGCGCGAGACGATGGTGATGTTGCCCTTCGCCTCGAACGTGAGGTCGGGGCCGTCGAACGTGACGGTCGCGTCGCCCGTCGTCGCGACGATGCGCTTGTCGGTCATCTCCCAGCTCGTGGTGCCGGCGCCGCCGTCACCGCCGATCGCGACCACGTGGCGCACGCCGACGAGCGTGGAGTCGACGCCGCCCACGGTGAGGGAGCGCGCGCGGCCGACCGAAGACGTGCGGTCGACGCCGGTGCGCTCGATCTCGTTCTGCTTCACGAGCTTTTGCAGGTCGCGCTCGGCGCGCAGCGAGATCAGCTCGGCGCCCGTCGCGTCTTCGAAGACGAGCTCGTTGTGGCCGTCGCCGCCGTTCGGCGTCGACTGGCTGCGCCACGCGGTGCGCGTCTTCTGGTCGGGCAGGGCGCAGGGCGGTTGATTGACCACGTTGTGCACGCGGCCGACGATGATCGGCTGATCGGGATCGCCCTCGAAGAACGCCACCGTCACCTCTTGGCCGACGCGCGGAACGCTCAAGACGCCATAGCCCGCGCCCGCCCAGCCCTGGCTCACGCGGAGGAAGCACGAGCTCTGCTCGTCGCTCGCGCCGTAGCGATCCCAGGGGAACTGCACGCGCACGCGGCCGAGCTCCTCGGTGTGGATCTCGTCGCCGCTGGGGCCGACGACGAGCGCGGCCTGCACGCCTTGCACGCGCGGGCGCGGCGTCGCGAGCGCGGGTCGATAGGGGCTGTCGGCCGTCACACAGCGCGCGCGGAAGGACCACTCGCCGGTGGCGGTGCCCTCGAACGACGCGTGCGTCACGAGGAGCGCGCCGCTCGACACGACGCGCTGCGGGTGCCCGGAGATCGAGAACACCGATCCCGGCACGAGGTCGGACACGTTCGTCTTGAGCGCGATCGTGCGGTGCGCGTTGCGCGTCGCCTCGAGGCCGCGCGCCGCGAGCGCCGCGCCCTCCGCGTCGTCCGACGCGGCCGCGCGCGAGACGAGCTTGGTCCCTTCGGTCAAGAACGCGCCGGGCCGATAGGCGTACTGCTCGAGCTTCGCCTCGACGCCGCTCGCGGCGGGCGCGGCGGCGAGCAGCGGGTAGTCGGGCCTGCGGCGGAAGTCGTGGTCCTGCACGACGAACCCGCCAGGCGCGAGCTCGCGGCGCACGACGACCGCGGTCGCGAACGGCTCGCGCACCTCGGGGTGCGGCTTGTCCGCGTACGGCAGCGCGCCCGCGCGCGGCTCCTTCGTCTCGGGGTGATCGACGAACGTCGGCACCGACCCGTCGTCGGCGGAGAAGTCGAGCGCGTACGAGATGCCAGCGTCCTCGAGCAAGCGGCTCACGAACGCGAAATCGCTCTCGCCGTATTGCACCTTGTATTCGAAGCGCGGGTACGTCGCCGTGTCGAAGCCGAACGTCGCCGGGATCGACCACTCGCCGAGGAGCTGCGCGACGATCTCTGGCGTCGACAGGTGCTGGAAGACGCGGCAGTTCGTGCGCTGCGAGAGCAGCCAGAGGCTCGGCCGCAGCGTGAGCGCGTACGTGGCGAGGCCCTTGTCTTCCGGGTTCTGCTGCTCGAAGCGCGTGCACACGCCGCCCCAGCGCCGCACGCCGCCGAGCGATCCGCCGTCGACCGCGAAGGTCGCGCGCGCGCCGATGAGCGCGTCGAGCGCGAGGTCGTCGGCCGGGCAGCGCGCGACGAGCTCGATCTCGAAGAGCTGCGACAGCCCCTCGACGACCTTGGCGTCGCGGACCGACAGGCCCGGATCGTCCGACGCGAACACGAGATCGAGCAGCGCCATGGCCGCCACCCTACGCCCGGAGGGCGCGGGAAAGAAGCGCGACGGGCGCGATCGAGCGCCTCGAACGGATGTTGCGGCGCGGTCATGCCGGCGCCGGCGCGGCTCGTCAGAAGGCGACGTCGAGGCGCAAGGCGGGGACGGGGACGTCGAGCACGCCAGTGTAGTACGTGCCTCCGCCGAAGCCGTGGCTGCTGTACGCGGCCGCGTTCGTGGCGGGGACGACGAGCATGTAGACGACGCCGAGGGTCACGACGCGGCCGATGTGGAAGTCGACGCCGACGTCGAGGCTGAGGTCGAGCCCGTCGCCGCCGTGAGGACGGGGCTCAGGATAGTGCTCGTCGATGAACGCGCCGGCGCCGACGCCCGCCCAGGGATCGACGACGCCGTGCGGCCGCGCGTGGAGCTCGCCCTTCGCGCCGACGCGCCACACGTCGAAGATCTGGCCGAACTCGGCGCTCCCGTCGCTCGACATCGACTCCGCGTGCGTGTGCGCGACGTAGACGCCGACGCGGAGCCACGGCGCGAGGTGCGCGTTCACCTCGGCGTACGCGAGCGCGCCCGCGGGCTCGCCGACGGACGACGCCGACACGAACCCGCCGCGGATGCCGACATCCACCCTCGGCTCGCGCGGCGGCGTCTCCGCGCCAGCCGCCCGCGCGAACGCGCACGCGAGGACCAAACCAATCGACGAGACGAAGAAGCGAGGAAGCATGCGCGCGCCGATAGCACGCGCCGTGCCCGTCCCCGCGCCGACGGCGCGCGGGTGGATCAACGAAGCGTCTACGTTTCGACGCAGCGCTGCGGCAACAGTCCGCGTGCGCGTCAGGGCCAACGTGCGCCGTGCGCACACCCTCTCGCGTCGCGCCCGCGCGTCAGGGCGAGGTGCCCTTGCGCGCCTCGATGAACGCGTCGACCTCGCGCGCGAGCACGGGCAGCGTCACCGCGCCGCCGCCGAGCACCGCGTCGTGGAAGGCGCGGAGGTCGAAGCGCGCGCCGAGCGCCTTCTCGGCGCGGGCGCGGAGCTCGAGGATCTCGAGCTGTCCGATCTTGTACGCGAGCGCCTGGCCCGGCACCGCCCACTCTTCTTCGTGACACACCTCGAGCCCCACCGTGCCCGTGAGCGTCTGAACGAGCAGCGCCTGCGTCACGCGGTCGCGCGCCGAGAGCCCCTGCTCGTCGAGCGCGCGCGCTCGACCGAGGACGCCGCGCAGCGCCGCGCGATACCGCGCCACCGCCGCGAGATCGTCCTCACGCATCCGATCGTCGAAGCGATGATCGCCCAGCGTCGTCGCCCAGGTCGGCCAGCGCCGCATCTCGACGTCCCAGTGCTCGGCCAACAGCGCCCGAAGCGCCGGCGCGTCGACCCCCACCCCTGCCTTCTC
>DASYCF010000843.1:0-1709 GCA_036500365.1 Byssovorax sp. | reverse complement strand
GCACGAACGTCGCGTGGAGCGCGCGGAGCTTTTCGAACGAGCGGAGCGCGTCGTCGATCCGCGCGAGCCCGGCGTAATCGAGCGCGAGCCCGAACCAGGGCATCGCGTCGGTCGCGCCGTCGGCCGTCACCTTCTCGAGGTACGCGAGGCGCTTCGAGCTCACTTCGCCTCCACGACGCCGATGAACGGCAGGTTCCGGTAGCGCTCTGCCCAGTCGAGGCCGTAGCCGACGACGAAGCGATCTTCGATCGTGAAGCCGAGGTAGTCGACCGGCACCTCGACGCGCGTCCGCGCCGGCTTGTGGAGCAGCGCGCACACCTTGACGCTCGCGGGGTGGCGCGTGCGGAACAGGTCGAGCAGGTGCGCGATCGTGAGGCCCGTGTCGACGATGTCCTCCACGATGAGGATGTCCTCGCCCTCGATCGGCCGCGAGAGGTCCTGCGTGATCTGCACGACGCCGCTCGACGACGTGCCCTCGCCGTAGCTGCGCACGCCGAGGAACTCGATGCGGAGGTGCCCGTCGATCGCGCGCGCGAGGTCGGACAGGAACACGAAGCTGCCCTTGAGCACGCCGACGAGCACGAGCGGGCGGCCGGCGTAGTCCTTCGCGATCTGCGCGCCGAGCTCGCGCGTGCGCGCCGCGATCTGCTCGGCCGAGATGAGCGTGCTCACGTTCGTGATCGACATCGCGCCCGGGGGTAACACCGCCGGAGACCGGCGACAAACCGCGCGCGCCGCGGCCGCCACGGGCTATACGCACGCGCGCAAAGCGATGATCGAACCGCACCTCGTCTCGAAGACGCCGATCCGCGTCCGCTTCTGCGAGACGGATCTCATGGGCATCGTGCACCACGCGAACTACCTCCTCTACTTCGAGGAGGCGCGCGTCGACTGGCTGCACAAGCGCGGCGTCTCGTACGACGTCTGGCAGAAGGGCGGCGTGCACCTGCCCGTGGTCGAGACGCGCATGCGCTACAAGAAGGCGGCGCGCTTCGACGAGGAGCTCGTCATCGAGGCGGCGCGCGCCGAGCTCACGCGCGTGACGGTGCGCTTCGCCTACAAGGTGCTGCGCGGCGACGAGCTGCTCGTCGAGGGCGAGACGCTGCTCGCGTGCGTCGGCGCCGACATGAAGGCGAAGCGGTTCCCGCCCGACATCGCCGAGTCGTTCGCGCGCGCCGAGCGCTGAGCCCCGCTTCAGAGCTCGAGCGCGCCGCGGCCGAGCTCGACGACGTGTCCGCCGACGAACACGCGGCGCGCGGCGTCGACGCGCAGGCGCAGCTCCGAGGGCCGCAGCACGGCGTCTCCTTGCTTGACGACGAGCTCGATCGGCGGCGCCGCGCCCGTCGCGAGGAGATACCCGCCGAGGTTCGCGCACGCCGAGCCGGTCGCGGGATCCTCGACGACGCCGCCGTGCGCCGTGAACACGAACCGCGCGACGACCTCGCGCGGCGACGCGAACGCCCACGCGTACGCCATGGCCTCGCCGCGACCCTCGCAGAACGCGTGACGGTCGACGAGCGACGCGACCGCCTTCACCGCGCGCACGTCGTCGGGCGAACGCAGCGGGACGACGAGCTGCTCGGCGCCCGTGTCGACCCACAGAGGATCACCGGCGATGGCGTCGGCGTCGAGGCCGAGCATCGCCGCGATCTCGGCCTTCGTCGCGTCGACGGCGCGCGTCGCCTCGGCGCGCGCGGTGCGCAGCGTGA
>DASYCF010000842.1:0-7750 GCA_036500365.1 Byssovorax sp. | reverse complement strand
GGCGTCACCTTGTCGGCGCTGCCGTGCATGACGAGGAGCGGCGCGGTGATCTCGCCGAAGTGATGCTCCGAGTCGTCGATCGCGTCGGCGAGCTCGCGCGCGAGGCGCGCGGTGCCGGCGTCTTGCCACACGAGCGGGTCCTTCTTTCCCGCCTCGACGACCTTGGGATCGCGCGAGAAATCGTCGAGGTCGAGGTTGAACACCGCGGCGTCGGGCGACACGGCCGCGATCATGCGGTTGCCGAAGAGCTTCACGCCGCTGACGTCGACCTTCAGCGCGGCGCCGCTCAAGATCGCGCCGGCGACGTCGGGCTTCCGCTTCTCGAGCCAGCGCGTCACGATCGCGCCGCCCATGCTGTGGCCCATCACGAAGACGCGCGCGCCGGGCTCGTGGTAGCGCACGCGCGCGACGAACGCGTCGAGGTCGGTGAGGTAGTCGTCGAAGTCGAGCACGTCGACGCGCACGCCCTCCGAGTGCGCGTGGCCGCGCAGATCCATCGCGTACACGGCGACGCCCTGGTCGACGGCGAGGCGCGACGCGAGCTCGGCGTAGCGCGAGCCGTGGTCCTTGAGCCCGTGCACGAGCGCGAGCACGGCGCGCGGCGACGCGGGGCGCCACCACTGCTCGACGAGCTCGGTGCGGTGCGCGCCCTCGAAGCGATCCTGCCCGCGCGTCACGCCCGGCGGCGCGTCGGCGAGGACGGCGGAGCGCGCGGGCGCATAGGGCGGCGCGGTGCACCCGAGGACGAACAGCGCGGCGAGGACGAGGGCGAAGGAGCAGGCGATCCGCTTCAAGGTGCGCGCATGCTACTCGCGCTCGCGCCCGCCGCCAGGTGAGCCGCGCCCGGCGCTCGTGCCAGCGAGCGGATCGCCCAGGGTCCTACGCGGCGCGGCGGCCGCGCCAGATCTCGCGCGCGCGGCAAGCCCAGTAGTACGTCACGGGCAACACGATGACCGTGAGCACCGCCGCGCTGATCGTGCCGCCCACGACGACGACCGCGATCGGCCGCTGCGTCTCGCTGCCGATCGCGTGCGAGAGCGCCGCGGGCACGAGGCCGAGCGAGGCGAGCAGGGCGGTCATCAAGACGGCGCGGAGGCGCTCGTGCGCGCCGCGGATGACGGCGTCGTACAGGTGCTCTCCGGCGTCGAGCCGCGCGCGGATCGCGGCGAGCACGAGCACGCCGTTCAAGACCGCCTGGCCGAGCAGCGCGATGAAGCCGACCGCCGCCGCCACGCTCAGCGTCATGTTCGCGACCGCCAGCGCGAACACGCCGCCGATGAGCGCGAACGGCACGTTGACGAGGATGAGCGCCGCGTCCCACACGGTGCCGAACGCCGAATAGAGGAGCAGGAACGTGAGCGCGAGCGCGAGCGGGATGACGAGCTTGAGCCGCTTCATCGCGCGCTCCTGGTTCTCGAACTCGCCGCCCCACACCATCTCGTAGCCGGGCGGGAGCTTCACCGCCGCGTCGACCTTGCCGCGCGCCTCGAGCACGAACGAGCCGAGATCGCGCTCGCGCACGTTCATGCGGATGCCGACGTAGCGGCGGCCGTTCTCGCGCGTGATCGCCGCCCGGCCCATGCTCATCTTGACGTCGGCGAGCGCGGAGAGCGGGATGAGCGAGCCGTTCTTCAGCGGGATGAGCATGCCGCGGATCGCGGCGACGTCCTCGCGCGTCGACGGGGGGAGGCGCACGGTCACGTCGAACTTCTTCTCGCCCTCCCAGAGCTGGCTCGCGACGTGGCCGCCCATCGCGGTCTCGACGTAGTCCTGCACGTCGGCGAGATCGAGGTCGTACCGGCCGAGCGCGTCGCGGTCGATCGTGACGGAGAGCTGCGGCGCTTCGCCGCTCTTCACGATGCCCACGTCGGCCGCGCCGGCGACCTTCTGGATGATGTCCTCGGACTTCTGCGCGATGTCGCTCAGCTGATCGAGGTCGTCGCCGTAGACCTTCACCGCGATCTGGCCGAACTGGCCGGAGATGTTCTCGGCGACGTTGTCGCGGATGGGCTGCGAGAAGTTGTACTCGAGGCCCGGGATCTCCTGCAGGTTCTTCGCCATCTCGGCGACGAGGTCGTCCATCGAGTGGATCTCGGGCCGGAACTGGTCGAGCTTCTTCAGCTGCACGAACATCTCGAGGTTGTTCGGCAAGGTCGGGTCGGTGCCGTCTTCCGGCCGGCCGAGCTGCGTCAGCAGGCTCGTGACCTCGGGCGTGCGCTTCAGGATGCGCTTCAATACCGGCGTGAGCCTGCGCCCCTCGCTGAGCGAGATGTTCCCCGGCAACGAGAACGTGACGTAGAGCGCGCCCTCGTTGAGCTCGGGCAGGAACTCGCTGCCGAGGCGCGGCAGGAGCACGCCGGCCGACACGAGCGCGCCGAGCGCGAGGACGAGCACGGCCGACGCGTTGCGCACCGACCACGCGAGCGCGGGCTCGTACGCGAGCCGCGCCCACTTGAGGAGCGGCGACTCGCGCTGCACCTTCGGCTTGCGGAGCGCGTAGAGCGCGAGCACCGGCACGAGCGTGAAGCTCACGAAGAGCGCGCCGACGAGCGCCGACACGACCGTGTTCGCGAGCGGCGAGAAGATGCGCCCCTCGACCCGCTGGAGCGAGAAGATCGGCAGGTACGCCGCGATGATGATGAGCAGCGAGAACAGCGTCGGCCGCGCGACCTCGCGCGCGGCGGCGAAGACGCGCTCGGCGAGATCGGCGTGCGGCAGCGCCTTGTCGTCGGGTGGTGGCTCGCCCGGGTGCAGCGAGAGCCGATGGAACAGGTGCTCGACGAGGATGACCGCGCCGTCGACGATGATGCCGAAGTCGACCGCGCCCATGCTGAGCAGGTTCGCGCTCATCCCGCGCACGGACAGGTAGATGAACGACGCCGCGAGCGAGAGCGGGATCGCGATGGCGACGATGAGCGACGCGCGCACGCTGAGCATGAACGCGAAGAGCACGAGCGTCACGAGCAGCGCGCCCTCGGCGAGGTTCTTGAACACGGTCTTGAGCGTCGTGTTCACGAGGTCGGTGCGGTCGTAGAACGGGTTGACCTTCACGCCCTTCGGCAAGATGCGCTCGTTGAGGTCGGTGATCTTGCCGCGCAGCGCCTCGAGCACGACGCTCGGGTTCTCGCCGCGGCGCATGAGGACGATGCCCTCGATCGCGTCCTCGTTGTCGTCGCGCGTGACGATGCCCTGCCGCGGGGCGTAGCCCTCGGTCACGGTGGCGATGTTCTTCACGCGGACGGGCACGCCGTCGTTGAAGCCGACGCGCACCTTCTCGATGTCGGCCTTGTCGCGGAAGATGCCGAGGCTGCGGATGACGAACATCTCCTGGCCGCGCTCGACGTAGCCGCCCGTCGCGTTCGCGCTCGCCTTCTGGAGCGCGGTGAAGACGTCCGCGAGGCCGACGCCGAGCGCCGCCATCTTGGTCGGGTCGGGCTGCACGTGGATCTCGCGCTGGAGCCCGCCGTACGAGACGACATCGGCGACGCCCGGCACCTGCAGCAGGCGCGGTCGCACGGTCCACTCCTGCTGCGTGCGGAGCTCCATCGGGTCGGTGCCCGCGCCGTCGAGCGTGTAGCGGTAGACCTCGCCGATCGGCGTCGCCATCGGCCCGAGGCCGGGCTTCACCCCGTCGGGCAGCTCGGCGTCGGCCATGCGCTCGACGACCATCTGGCGCGCGCGCAGCGGCTCCACCGTGTCGTCGAACGTGAGCGTGACGAACGAGAGCCCGAAGAGCGAGATGCTGCGCAGCCGAAAGAGCCCGGGCGTGCCGTTGAGCGCGCGCTCGAGCGGGAGCGAGATGCGCCGCTCGACCTCCTCGGTCGGCTGGCCCTGGTAGATCGTGATGACCTGGACCTGCGTGTCGGTCGGGTCGGGGAACGCCTCGACCGTGAGCTGCGAGTACGCGGAGTAGCCCCACACGCCGAGCACCACGGCGAGCAGGAACGCGAACAGGCGGTTGCCGAGCGAGAACCGGAGGAGCGCATCGAGCATGGGACCACCTGCGCCGCCCCGCGACGGCCACCTGTCCACGAGAGCGTACGGCCTCGCGGCGGCTCCCGGCTACTGTCGTGCGAGCGCGCGACCTCCGCCTCGCGCGGGCGCGCGGCGGTCGTCGAACGCCGCGTTCGCGGCCCCCGCGCCGCGATGGTATGCGGCGACGATGGAGCCCCCCAAGCTCATCCAGGACGCGGTGAAGCGCCTCTGCCTGCTGTTCGAGTCGGGCGGCTACGCGCTCACGCCGGTGATCGACATCGGCGCGCTCGTCGCGAACGCGGACGGCACGGTCGACGAGAAGGAGCTCGAGATGCTCCATTACCTGTTCCGCGCGCTGCTCGGCGCGGACCTCGGCCACGATCTCGTCGAGCACCTCGTGCGGGGCTCGCTGCAGATCATCCTCGAGGCGGGGCTCGCGCCGCGCGCGCGCTTCCTCGCCGAGATCCTCCTCGACTGCGGCGCCGCGGAGGAGGGCCTGCTGGTCGCGTTCGGCGTCGCGTACGCGAGCGAGGGCCTGAGCGCGTCGGAGCGCGAGGTCATCGATCTGCTCGCGAACGCGGCGCACGTCTCGAAGTCCCGGGTCGACGAGCTCAGCGAGCAGGTGCGCCGCGTGACGGAGGCAGCGTGAGCGGCCGCGCGTCGCGCCCCGATCTCGAGCCCGAGATCGCGCAGAAGCACAGGAGCGTGAAGCACTACCTCCTGAACCCCGCCTTCCAGCTCAAGTACACGGCCTACCTCGTCGTCGTCGTGGCGATCGTGATGGCGGGCGCGGGCGTCGTCATCTTCCGCATCGCGAGCGCCTCGGCGATGCACGCCGCGTTCGCCGCCGAGGAGGCCGAGAAGGCCCTCACGGAGTCGCAGACGAGCTCGCACCTCGTCTACATGCAGACCGTGGCCGAGGCCGGCGGCGAGAGCTCGCCCGCCGCCGAGATCCTCAAGGAGGAGCTCGCGAAGAAGGACGCCGAGGTCGCCCACAACCTCGAGCACGTGAAGGAGCGCAAGGCCGCCGTCGCCGCCGGGCAGACGCGCCTCGGCGAGCTCCTCGCGGCGACGGGGCTCGCGCTCGTCGTCGTGCTCGTCGTGATGGGCGTCTTCATCACGCATCGCATCGTCGGCCCGGTCTTCAAGCTGAAGCGCCTCTTGCGCCAGGTCGCCACGGGTCGCCTCTCGGTGAAGGAGCGGCTTCGGAAGGGTGACGAGCTCGGGGATCTCTTCGACACGTTCCTGCAAATGACGCTCTCGCTCAAGGTGCGCGAGCTCGACCGGATGGCGACGCTCGATCAAACGATCGAAGGCGCCGCGGCGGACGGCGCATCCCCGGCCGTCATCGCGCGGCTGAAGACGCTCAAGGCGCAGATGCGCCACTGGTGACGCTGCGGCGTTGACGCCGCGCGCGCCCTCGCCGACGGTCGCGCCGCTTCGCGTGCCCGGGTGTGGGGCGCGCGACCCCGAGGCACCGATGCGCCCTCTCAATCGATCGTTCTTCTGGCCGCTCGCGGCCGTCGTGCTCATGGCCGCCGGGTGTGAGCTCATCGCCGCCCCCGATCGCAGCCTCATCCCGAGCGGCGAGGGCGGCGGCGGCGGCAAGCCGGCGACGACGACCAGCAGCAGCGCGTCGTCGAGCTCGCAGAGCAGCTCGTCGGTGTCGAGCTCGTCGTCGACCGGGATGGGCGGCGCCGGCGGCGCGACGACGGTCGGCTCCGGCGGCGCGGGTGGAACGGGCGGCGCGACCGGGAGCGCGGGCGGCGGCGGCAACACGGCGACCGGAGTCGGCGGGAGCGGCGGCGCGACCGGCGCAGGCGGCGCGACCGGCGCAGGCGGCGCGACGGGCGCAGGCGGCGCGACGGGCGCGGGCGGCGCGGCGGGCGCGGGCGGCGCGACGGGCGCAGGCGGATCCGGCGGCGCCGCTGGCACGGGCGGCGGCGGCGGCGCAGGCGGCGGAGGCTGCACGCAGCCGAGCGATTGCCCCGCACCCCCGAACGAGTGCGTCACCGCGACGTGCCAGTCCGGCGTGTGCGGCACGAGCTTCGTGAGCGACGGCACGCCGACGAACGGCGGCCAGACCCTCGGCGACTGCCACACGCTCGAGTGCGACGGCGCCGGCAACATCGCCTCCGTCATCGACGACACCGACTTGCCGAACGACGGCAAGTCGTGCACCGACGACGTGTGCACGAACGGCGCGCCGACGAACCCGAACACCGCCGTCGGCACCGTGTGCGGCGCCGGCCTCGAGTGCGACGGCAACGGCGCGTGCGTCGGCTGCGTGAACCCGAGCGACTGCGGCGTCGACACCGCATGCAAGCAGTTCACCTGCACGGGCGGCGTCTGCGGCTCGATCGATCAGCCGCAGGGCAAGGTCGTCGGCAACCCGACGGCCGGCGACTGCAAGAGCGACCAGTGCGACGCGAGCGGCAACATCGTCACGGATCAGAACGACGACACCGACAAGCCCGTCGACGGCAAACAGTGCACGAGCGACGTGTGCACGAACGGCGTGCCGTCGAACCCTGATCTCGCGGCCGGCACCGCCTGCTCGCAGAACGGCGGCACGCAGTGCGACGGCAACGGGGCGTGCGTCCAGTGCCTCCTCGCGACCGACTGCGGATCGAGCACCGCGTGCAAGACGTTCCTCTGCGTCGGCGGCGTGTGCGGCTCGCAGAACACGGCGACGGGCACGGTGGTCTCGAACCCGACGCCGGGTGACTGCCGCTCGAACCAGTGCGACGGCAGCGGCAACATCACCGTCAACGCGATCGACAACACCGACAAGCCCGTCGACGGCAACCAGTGCACGAGCGACGTGTGCACCAGCGGTGTGCCGTCGAACCCGCCCACGGGGAGCGGCACCGCGTGCAGCCAGGGCGGCGGCACCGAGTGCAACGGCGCCGGCACCTGCGTGCAGTGCCTGCTCGCGAGCGACTGCGGCACGAACAGCGCGTGCGTGACGTTCACGTGCACCGCGGGCGCGTGCGGCCAGAACAACACGGCGGCGGGCACCGTCGTGGGAAACCCCGTGCCCGGCGACTGCCGCTCGAACCAGTGCGACGGCTCCGGCAACATCGTGCCGAACGCGGTCGACAACACCGACCTCCCCGCCGACGACGGCAACCAGTGCACGGGCGAGACGTGCAGCGCCGGGACGCCCCAGCACCCGCCGGTCGGGCAGGGGACCGCGTGCAACCAGGGCGGGGGCACCTCGTGCGACGGCAGCGGCAACTGCGTGCAGTGCCAGCAGCCGTCCGACTGCGGCGTCGACACCGCGTGCCAGACGCACACGTGCACGAGCGGCGCCTGCGGCGTGAACGACGTCGCGTCGGGCACCATCGTGTCGAACACGACCGTCGGCGACTGCCGCGCCGACGAGTGCGACGGGAGCGGCGGCGTCACGCCGAACGCGGTCGACGACGCCGACGTCCCGGCGCCGATCAGCGACTGCAGCACGCCGTCGTGCTCGAGCGGCACGGCGCTCTTCACGCCGCTCGGCGTGGGCACCCCGTGCACCTCCGGCGGTGGCACGGAGTGCGACGGCAGCGGCAACTGCGTCTCGGCGCCCGAGGTCGCGAGCACGACGCCCAGCGACGCGACGACGCCAGCCGCGACGCCGACGGTCTCCCTGACGTTCACGACCGCGATGAACCCGGTGACGCTCACCGCGCAGACGACCGCGGGCGCGTGCTCGGGCTCGATCGAGGTCTCGCTCGACGACTTCGCCTCGTGCGTCGCGATGAGCAGCGCGTCGGCGGTGATGTCG
>DASYCF010000841.1:0-5871 GCA_036500365.1 Byssovorax sp. | reverse complement strand
CCCCAGCGCTCGGCGGCGGTGAGGATCTGCTTGAGCCGGTTGAACGCGCCGTGGTTCGTCGGGTCGACGGAGAGGACGCGCTCGAGGTAGGGCATCGCGCCCTCGGGATCGCCGAGCGCCTCGTCGTGCAAGCTCGCGGCCCGCTCGCAGAGCTGGATCTCCACGTCCTCGGGGAGCGCGCGCGAGTTGTCGCCGCGGGAGGCGACGAGGTGCAGGCGGTACGCCTCGGCGAGGTCGGTCGGGCGGCCGCTCTTCGTCGCGAGCGACGCGGCGCGGTCCCACAGCGTGAGGTCGGGCGTGAACTCGTTCAGCGCGCGCAGCACGACCTCGAACGCGGTGCCGGCGGCGGAGAGCTTGTTCTCTTCGACGTCGGCGAGCTTCACGTGCAGCTCGCGCCGCGTGCGGTGGTCCTGCTCGGCCTCGAGCCGGACGCGGAGGGCCTGCGCCTCGCGGCGCGCGTCGCCCGTCTCGGCGTACTCGCGCTCGAGCACGGTCGCCGCGCGGACGCGCGTCTCGGGCCGCTCGACGAGCTTCGCCAGGATCGCGATCGCCTCCGCGTCGTGCGCGCGCGCGTCGAGCGCGCGGGCGGCGGCGTCGAACGCCTCGTTCGGCTTCTCGAGGCGGTCCAGGTAGAGCGACGCCAGCTCGACCTCGCGCTGCGCGCGCTCGTCGCCGTCGCTCTGGTCGCGGTGCCGCGCGACGACCTCGGCGGCCGCGCCGAAGTCGCCCGCGGCGATGAGCAGCCGCGCGAGCGAGCGCATCGCCGGGCCGCGCGCGCCGCTCTCGACCACGTTGCGGAGCAGCTCGATCGCCCGCGTCGCGTCGCCGAAGACCTCTTCCTCGAGCGCCGCCCACTCTTCGAAGATGTCGGCCTTCGCCTCGCCCTCGACCTGATCGGCGCGCAGCTGAAGGAGCCAGCGGAGATCGTCCTTGCGCCCGTTCGCGCGGAGGATCTCGTCGAGCGCGCGCACGGTGTCGGTGTCGGTCGGGTCGAGCTCGACCAGATCGCGGTACACGGCGACGGCCTCGTCGAGCTTCGCGAGCTCGCGCGCGTAGACGCCGGCGAGCTTCAGCCGGAGCGCGCGGCGCGACTCGGCGTTGAGGCCCTTCTTGCGCTTGAGGCGCGCCTCGACGGCCTCGACGAAGGCGCCCCACGACGCCGCCGCCCGCGACCACGACTCGAGGAGCTCGAGGTTCTCTTCGTCGGACGAGAGCTCGTAGGCGCGGCGCGCGTAGCCGACCGCGGCGTTCTTGTCGGCGAGCGGCCCGCCGCTGACGGCGGCGAGCTTCTTCAGCCAGCCGACCTGCTCGGCCTCGTCCGCCGCGGCCTTGAGGAGGCCCTCGTAGAGCGCGGGCAGGCGCGACCACTTCTCGTCCTGCTCGTAGATCGGCACGAGCGCCGCGGCCGCGCGCGGGTTGCCCGCCTCGACCGAGAGCACGCGCTCGTACGAGCGGACCGCGCGCTCGGGGGTGCCGAGCTTCTCTTCGTAGACGCGCGCGGCGCGGAACGAGAGCTCGAGCTTCGTCTGCGCGTCGCTCGCCTTGTCGGCCGACGACGTGAGGAAGTCGGCGAGGCCGTCCCAGTCCTTCTGCGAGGCGTAGAGCTCCTCGAGGCCGTTCCAGTCGGCGGCGCCGACGTAGCTCTCGCGCAGCACGCGGAGGGCGCGCGTGTGCCCAGGCGAGATGTCGAGCACGCGGCGCCACGTGCGCGCCGCGGCCGACGGCTCCTTGAGGCGCTCGGCGTACACGGCGCCGAGCTTCTGCAGCGCCGCGAGGCGGCCGGGGTCGTCGCTCGCGAGATCGACGCGGCGCTCGAGCACCTCGGCGACGGTCGCGAAGTCCTTCTCGCGCTCGGCCTGCTTCTCGAGCGCGTCGAGCGTGCCCGTCGCGCCGGGGTCGAGCGCGAGGATCTGCTTCATGAGCTCGATCGCGGCGGCGCCCTTGTCGAGGCGCTCGGCGGCGAGCTTCGCCATCTCACCGAGGAGCTCGATCTTCGCCTTGCCTTCGAGCTTGGGCGCCTGCACCTCGTAGAGGGCGTAGAGCTGCGGCCAGCTGCGCCGCTTCAGGTAGAGCTCCTTCAGCCGGAGCTGCGCCTCTTCGTCGTCGGGGTCGACCTCGAGCAGCGCCTCGTACGCGGCGACCGCGTTCTGCACGTTCGAGAACTGCTCGACCCACCGCCGCGCGACGGCGCGGTACAGGTTCGCCTTCTCGACCGGGTTCGACGTGAGCTCGGCGAGGCGCTGCTGATGCTGGAGCAGATCGCGCCAGCGCCCGAGGCCCTCGTACACGCGCGTGAGCTCGCGGATCGAGTCGACGTCGGTGTCGTCGAGCTGCACGATCTGCGTGAGCACCGTGACGAGCGCCGCGTCGCTCTTCACGCGGTCGCGGTAGATCGAGGCGATCTCCCGCAGGACATTGGCGCGCGCGGCGACGTCGGTCGCGGGCGTGCGCTCGAGGTCCTGCCGGTAGAGCTCGACGAGCGCGTTCCAGCCCTCGGTCGCGAGGTAGAGGCGCTTCAGCGCGTCGCGCGCGTCCTTGTTCTCGGGGTCGGTGCGGAGCACCTGCTTGTACTGCTCGATCGCCTTTTGCGCGTTCTCCTGCGACTCGGCGAGGCGGCCGATCTCGGTCGCCAGCGCGCGCTTGTCGGCGCCGTCGGGCAGGGCGCGCTGCGCGTCGCTCAGGATGGTCGCGAGGCGCGCCTTGTCCTTGTCGCCGCAGAGCTCGCGGAAGAAGCCGAGCATGCCCGCGTGCGTCGGATCGCTCCGTCGCACCTTGTCGAAATAGGGCTCGGCCGCGGTGGGGTTGCCGCGCATGCGCCAGTGCACCATCGCGATCTGGACGAGGATGCCCTGCTCCTCGCCCTGCTTCACGCCGCCGCCCTTGAGCTGGTCTTCGTAGAGCGCGACGAGGTGGTCGTACTGCTCGGTGGTCGTGTAGTGCTCGGCGAGGAACGCGAGCGCCTCGGGCTCACCGGGCTGCAGATCGAGCACGGCCTGGTAGATCTCGATCGCGCGGTCTCCGTCCTTCAGCTTGCGCGCGACGGTGCGGCCGGCGCGGAGGCCGGCGGCGAGGCGCTCGGCCTTGTTCGCGCCGCCGACGAGCACCTGCTCCTGCACGCGCGCGACGGCGGCCCAGTCGCCCGCCTGCGTCGCGACGATCTCGGCCAGGTTCGCGGCGCGACGGTTCTTCGGGTCGAGCTCGAGGGCGCGGTCGAGGCGCTGGTGCACGTCGGGCAGCGCCTCGGCGCCGCCGTAGCGATACGCGACGTCGGCCGCGCTCGCGTAGAGCGAGCTCCTGAACGCGTCGTCCCCCGTCTCGGCCTCGCTCAAGTAACGAGCGACGAGCTCTTGCCACTTGGCGCGCTTCGCGGCGTCGTTGTCCAGCGCCTCGGTCGCGGTCGGGTCGTCGGGGCGGAGCTGGAGCAGGCGCTTGAACGCGTTCAGCGCGCGCTCGGTGTCGACGAGCTCCTCGTAGAGGACGCGCGCGAGCTCGGCCTGCATCGGCGCCTCGACGGGCGTGCCGCCGGCGAACGAGATCTCGAGCTCGAGGAGCCTCGCGACCCCCTCCCACTCGCGACGGTGCTCGTGCTTCGCACGCGCGCGTCCGAGCAGACGCTCGACGTCGTCTTTCTCCACGCCGGGGGCGGTCGCAGCCTCGGAGAGGTCGTTCCATGCTGCTTCGTTGTCCGGATCGTCCTGAAGCTTCCCCAGGGCCATCCGAATCGTCTCGACGCTCATCCTCACCCCGGTCTCGACACGGGCACCCACGCGCCGCACCTCCGGCGAGCGGAGGAACATCACGGAGCACAGGTGACGACGGAAGTTGCTGACGGAACTCGGGCCGTCCTCGCGCGCGAAGCTTCCACGAACGAGGTGATGCAGGCCGCGCGCGGGCCGCGAAATTCGCCGCGAGCCGACGCAATGTACGCTCCCCGATGCGCGCCTTTCAAGCTGGTTCCCCGGCGCGTCGCGCGGCGCGTCGTTGTGGGCGGCGCGCGAGCGAGCGGGCTTTCTTACGAGGGGGCGATCGGCTAAGGGGCCCTGCCCATGGTGGCTTCGAACATCGCGCGCGTCGGCGTCCTCGGCGCCGGGCAGATGGGGCGCGGCATCGCCCAGGTCGCGGCGGCGGCGGGGATCGACGTCGTTCTGTCGGACGCGTCGATCGACCTCGCCGAGCGCGGAAAGGCCACGATCGCCTCGGGCCTCGCGAAGCTCGTCGAGAAGACAAAGATCACGGCCGAGGCGCGGGACGCCCTGCTCGCCCGCGTGCACCCGGCGGGCGGCGTCGCGGCGTTCGCCGACGTCGACCTCGCGGTCGAGGCAGCGACGGAGAACCTCGAGGTGAAGCTCGCCCTGTTCCGCGACGCCGACGCCGCGCTGAAGCCCGGCGCGATCCTCGCCTCGAACACGTCGTCGATCTCGATCACGCGCCTCGCCGGCGCGACGAAGCGGCCCGATCTCGTCGTCGGCATGCATTTCATGAACCCCGTGCCGCTGATGAAGCTCGTCGAGGTCGTGCGCGGCGTGCAGACGAGCGACGCGACGCACGCGCTCGTCGTCGCGCTCGCCGAGCGCCTCGGCAAGACCGTCATCACGTCGAAGGACCACCCCGGCTTCCTCGTGAACCGCGTGCTCCTGCCGCTCGTCAACGAGGCGTGCTTCGCGCTGCAAGAGGGCGTCGGCACGGCCGAGGACATCGATCAAGGCGCGCGCCTCGGCCTCAACCACCCGATGGGCCCGCTCGAGCTCGCCGATCTCATCGGCCTCGACACGTGCCTCGCCATCGCGAACGTGCTGCACACCGAGCTCGGCGACTCGAAGTACCGCGCGGCGACCGTGCTCAAGAACCACGTGGCCGCCGGCTGGCTCGGCAAGAAGACCGGCCGCGGCTTCTACACGTACGACGCGCAGGGCAAGAAGGTGTGAGCCGTCAGAACGCGCCGCGCGCCGTGAGCCCGGCCTGAGACGGGCCGAAGCTCGGCAGGACCTCGAACGCGGCGGCGGGCGCCGGCTTCGGCGTGCGGAGCAGCATGTAGGTGCCGATGCCGACGGCGACGGCGCCGACGCCGACGGCGACGCCGCCGACGACCTGGAACGTCTTCACGCTCGAGACGTCGGAGTTGATCGTCGTCTCTTGCGCGGGCGGGCAGTGGAGGCGATCGCTGCCGCCGCAGAGCTTGTCGACGTCGCTGTCTTTTCCGCCGGCGAGCACGAAGAAGACGATGCCGGTCGCGATGGCGGCGCCGCCGCCGCTGATGAGGATCACCGACGGGAGGCGCGACGGTTTGTCCGAGCTCGGGCCGGCGGTCTCACCCGCTGGCGGACCGCCCACCGGCGGCGCGGCGCCGCCCGTCGGCGCGAGGTCGAGCTGGAACTCGAGCGCGTCGCGCTCGGTCGCGGCGAACGGCTTCTCTTTCGTGTCGTAGCCGGAGGCGCGCGCGACGAGCTTGTGGTCGCCCGGGTCGAGGTAGAGCTTCGTGCCGAGCGCGAGCGGCTTGTCGTCGAGCGTGACGGCGAGGTCGGGGTACTGCTTCGCGACCGTGACGACGACCGTCGGCACGCGCGGGCGGAGCGCGTCGATCTGCTCCTTCACGACCTTGACGACGGGCGCGAGGTTCGCCGCCTGCGCGCGCTCGAGGCCGCGCTCGTACGAGAGCATCGCCTGGCCGAGCTGCCCGAGCTTCTCCTGCACGCCGCCGATGCGCAGGATGAGCTGCGGCGTCTCCTTCACGGCGAGCGCCGCCTTGAACTTCGCGAGCGCGGTCGGCAGATCGCGCCGCTTCTCGGCCTCGTCGCCCTCCTTGAAGGCGGCGCGCGCCGCGGCGACCTGCGCGTCGGTCTGCGCGTACGCTGCTGCAGGGACGGCCACGAG
>DASYCF010000840.1:0-3782 GCA_036500365.1 Byssovorax sp. | reverse complement strand
CCGTGCAGGAGGCGCTCCTCGCCGCGGCGACGCAGTGGCCCGCGAACGGCGTGCCCGAGTCGCCGCGCGCGTGGCTCGTGCGCGTCGCCGTGCGCAGGCTGACCGATCACGTGCGCGCCGACGCCGCGCGCAGGAGCCGCGAGCAGCTCGTCGTGTCGCTCGTGCCTGCCGAGGACCAGCTCGCGCTCGCGGTCGACGAGGAGGACCACGGCGCGCGTGACGATACGTTGGAGCTCTTGTTCCTTTGTTGTCACCCGGCGCTCTCGGCGACGGCGGCGATCGCGCTCACCCTGCGGGCCGTCGGCGGCTTGACGACGCAAGAGATCGCGCGCGCGTTCCTCGTGCCCGAGGCGACGATGGCGCAGCGGATCAGCCGCGCGAAGCAGGCCGTGAAGGACGCCGGCGCGACGTTCGAAGCGTCGCGCGAAGAGCGCGCCGCGCGCCTCGGCTCGGTGATGCACGTGCTCTACCTGATCTTCAACGAGGGGTACGCGGCGAGCTCGGGCGCGGAGGTCGAGCGGTCGGACCTCGCGCACGAGGCGACGCGGCTCGCGCGCCTCCTGCTCCGCGTCGCGCCCGACGAGGCCGAGGCCGGAGGCCTGCTCGCGCTCATGCTGTTCACCGACGCGCGCCGCGCCGCCCGGACGAGCCCGAGCGGCGCGCTCGTGCCCCTCGACGAGCAGGACCGGAGCGCGTGGGACGCGAGCGAGATCGCGGAGGCGACGGCGCTGCTCGCGGCGACGCTCGCCAGCGGCGTCGTGGGGCCTTACCAGCTGCAGGCCGCGATCGCCGCGCTGCACGACGAGGCGAAGACGGCCGACGCGACGGACTGGCCGCAGATCCTCGCGCTGTATGACGTGCTCTTGCGGGTTCAGGAGAGCCCGATGGCCGCGCTGTCGCACGCGATCGCGACGGCGATGGTGCACGGGCCCGCGGCGGGGCTCGCGCGGCTCGACGCGATCGCGAGGGCGCCGGCGCTCGCCTCGTCGCACCGGCTCGACGCGGCGCGCGCGCACCTGCTCGAGAAGAGCGGCGATCTCGTGGCGGCGATCGCGCGCTACAAGTCCGCGGCCGCGCGCACGGCGAGCGAGGCCGAGCGCGACTACCTGCTGACGCGGGCCGCGCGCGCCGCCGAGGCGCTCGCGGCTACGGCGCCCCCACGAACGCCATGAGCGCGCGCATCGCGCTGCGAAGATCGGCCTTCGCGTCGATCGTCTCGAGCGGGAAGCCGACGACGGCGGACTTGCCCGCCACGCCGACGCCCGCGACGAGGCCGTTGCCGTAGGTGAGCGCCTCGCCCGAGCCGGCCTCGTACACGTCCGGGTAGTCGACGTGATAGGCGCTGGTCGCGCCGCCGAACGTGAACGAGAGCGACGCGCCGAGCGCCGGCGCCGACGCGACGTCGTACGAGCCGCTCGCGTCCTCGCGGTACGTCGCGCCGAGCACGCTCGAGAGGAAGCTCGCGCCGCCCGAGCTCGGCGACAGATCGTAGCCGAGCTCGCTCCCCGTGATCACGAGGTGGCCGCCGCCGGACACGTACTGTGCGAGCGCGGCCTGATCGCTCGCGGCGAGCGTGATGTCCATCGTCGACTGGTCGCCCATGATCCACACGACGGCCGAGTACGGGCCGAGGTCGAAGCCGTCCTCGGCGAGGGCGCGGCGCGCGATCGTCGCGACGGGGCGGCCGGTCGCCTCGCCGACGTCGGCCGCGAAGGCGTGCGTGAGGCCGCCGTACGCGCCGTCGAGCTGGCGATCGAACCCGTCGACCACGAGCGTCGTCGCGCCGGGATCGACGCGGTACACGTCCGAGGGCTGCGCGTCGGCGATGCCGGGCACGACGGGGACGACGCGCACGCGCGCGCCGCTCGTCAGCGGGAACGTCGCGTCGCTCGCGCTCGCCGGCGCGGTCGTCACGGTGGTGAAGTTCGTGCCATCCGTCGACGTCTGCACGTCGAACCCGGTCACGTCGGCGTCGTTCGGGGCGAGCCAGCGCACGTGCGCGTTCGCGCCGACCGCCTCGAGCTCACGCACGTCGATCCGCGGGCCCTTCCTGCCGTGGTGCAGGCCCCACCGGAGCTCCTCGGCGTACGCGGCGTAGAGGCGCGTCGAGTCGTCGTGCGACGAGTCGGCGAAGTACACCACGGCCTTCGCGTCGCGGAGCGCGGGCAGCGTCGGCGTCGTCTCGACGGTCACGCCCGCGCCCATGAGATCGCTCGCGTACTGCTCGTTGTAGCCGTCGGTCCCGCCGCCCGACGTGTAGTTCGTACGCATGAGGCCGCCCGCGGTCACGAAGCCCTCGAACGTCGACAGGTAGCCGTACATCGAGTCGAACATGTCGACCTGCGCGACGGGCGGCGCGCCGCTCGAGCTGCCCAGGTTGTAGGCGACGGCCTCGTAGCCGCCCGAGTGCGACGTGAGCACGAGCTCGTCGAGGAGGGGCGCCGTGATCCTCTGCTCGCGGTAGAGGAGCACGAGCACCTCGCGCGTCATCGCGGCGAGGCCGCCGGGCTGCATCAGCTTGCCGAAGTCGCCGCTGTCGGCGTTCACCGGGCCCTGCGGCACGACGAGCACGGCGTTCGAGCCGCTCAGGTAGAGCTGCTCGCGGAAGAGCTTGGTCGCCATCGTGTCGGCGATGGTCGTGCCCCAGCCGTGGAAGTGGACGACCAGGTCCTGCGCGCCCCGATCGCGGTAGTCCGCCGGAAGGAACACGTGGACGCTCGGGTCGTCCCACTGGCCGCTGCCGTCGGGGAAGGGCGCGGTCGGCATCGCGACGGTCGCCCCCTCGCCGCACGTGACGCCGCCGGCGCCGGTGATCGTCTCCCACGTCGCCGCGCCGAGGTTCGGGTCGCCGGCCACCGCGTACACGTGCGCCGCGACGGCGGGCGCGCTCGACGCGACGGACAACGAGGCGCTCGCGATCGACTCGCTCGCCGCGCCTGCGTACGCGAGCGTGATCGTGGCGTCGGCGTGCGCGTCGATCTCGGTCGGCGGCGTCGACGTGATCGTGAGCGCGGGGTCGCCCGAGAGCGTCCACACGAGGTCGGTCGCGGCGAGGTCGCCGGCGTTGTGGAGCGTGACGGCGGCCGTCGTCCCGCCCGCGCCCGCGACGACGTACGGGAGCGCGACGACGTTCGGGAGCGAGAGCGCCGCGGCGGGCGTCGTCGCGCCGCCCCCGCCGCCGCCGTCGCCGGCCGTGCCCGTCGACGTGTTCGCCCCGCTGCCCGTCGACGTCGCGTGGCCCGCGCCCGTCCCCGTCGACCCCGAAGCGCCCGCCCCCGAGGCGCCCGCGCCGTCCGTCGCCCCCGCGGTCGCGCCGTCACCCGCGCCGGAGCATGCGACCGACGACGCGAGCAGCACGACGACGAGCGATGCAAAGCGAAGCGACATGGCGGAAGCTCCTAGCACGCCATCGTCGCGTGAAAAGCGCTGCCACGGACGGCGCATTCTTGCGCTGACGGCGGAGCGGGCGGCGCGCTTGACCGGACCCCTACCCGGCACTAGACGGCGCGACCATGTCCCTCGCTCCGCCGCGCGTCGCGGCCGTTTTCGCGCTCGCGCTCGCGCTGTCGAGCGTGGGCTGCCTGCAGAAGGCGGCCGAGCACCGCCTGCGCGCGAACGCGTTCCTGCGCGGCAACGACGCGGCGAGCGCGCTGAAGGAGTGCGACGACGGCCTGGCCGATCACAAGGACGACCTGCCGCTCCTCATCCTTCGCGGCAAGGCGCTCTTCGAGCTCGATCGCCTCGACGACGCGCGCGGCTCGTACGCCGAGGCCGTGCGCGTC
>DASYCF010000839.1:0-2539 GCA_036500365.1 Byssovorax sp. | reverse complement strand
GCGCAGGTGTTCGGGACGGATGCCGAGGACGACCTCGGTGTCGGGGATCGAGCCGCGCCGGCCGAGGGGCACTTCGAGGCCGGGCGCGACCGCGACGAGCTCCTCGCGCTCGTCGACGAGCTCGGGCGGGATCTCGAGCAAGAAGCGGCTCGGCGTGCGGGGGACGAGCTTGCCGCGCATCCCGCGCGCCTTCGTCCGGCAGAGGAACAGCTTGTCGCGCGCGCGCGTGATCGCGACGTAGAACAGGCGCCGCTCCTCCTCGAGGCTCGTCGCGCCGTCCTCGGCCGCGACGTCGGTCGCGCGCTCGTCGAGCGTGCGCTGGTGAGGCATCAACCCCTCCTCGAGGCCGACGACGAACACGAGCTTGAACTCCAGGCCCTTGGCGCCGTGCATCGTCGTGAGCGTCACGCGGTCCGTCGCGTCCTCCTCCTCGGCGTCTTGGCGCAGCGCGAGCAGGCGCAGGAACTCGGCGAACTTCTCGCGCTCGCCCTTGCCCTCGTCGTCGCGGCGCGTGAGCACGCCGAGGATGCCCTCGACGTTGCCCCAGCGGCGCGCGGCGGCCTGCGGCGTCGTGGCGCTCGCCTGGATGTCCTTCTTGAGGCCGATCTCCTCGGCCACGATCCGCGCGAGCGCGCCGCCGAGCGTGCCCTGGTCGAGCTTCGCGCGCATCGCCTCGACGATGCGCACGAGGTCGCGGCAGCCCGCCATCGCCGCGGGCGCGAGATCGTGCACGGCGTGCGGGCGCGTGACGGCGGTCCACAGCGACAGATCGTGCGCGGTCGCGTGCGACGAGAGCTTGGCGACGGCCACGTCGCCGACGCCGCGCGCCGGGTAGTTGATGATGCGCCGGAGCGCCATCTCGTCGTCGGGCTTGAGGACGAGGCGCAGGTACGCGAGGAGATCCTTCACCTCCTTGCGCTCGAAGAACTGCTGCCCGCCGATCATGCGGAGCGGGATCTGCCGCTCCTTCAGCGCGGCCTCGATCGGCTGCGACTGGAGGTTCGAGCGGTAGAGCACGGCGACGTCGCGCGGGCGGAGGCCGCCTTGCTCGATCACGCGCTGCGTCTCGTCGGCGACGAACGACGCCTCGACCTCGGCGTCGGGCGCGACGATGACGCTGACCTTCTCGCCGCCGAGGCGCGTCGCGACGAGCGTCTTCTTGTGGCGCCGCGCCGTCGACCTCGCGAGCACGGCGTTGGCGACGTCGAGCACGGGCTTGTTCGAGCGGTAGTTCTCCTGGAGCTTGACGACCTTCGCGCCGCTGAAGTGCTCCTCGAAATCGAGGATGTTGCGCACGTCGGCGCCGCGCCACGCGTAGATGGACTGGTCGTCGTCGCCGACCACGCACACGTTCTTGTGCTCGCCGCCGAGGAGCCGCACGAGCTCGAGCTGCGCGCGGTTCGTGTCCTGGTACTCGTCGACGATCACTTGCCGAAAGCGCGCGCGCCAGCGCTCGAGCACGTCGGCGCGGCGCTTCCAGAGGCGCACCACCTCGCAGATCAGGTCGTCGAAGTCGAACGCCTGGAAGCTCCGGAGCTGCGCCTGGTAGCGCGGGTAGACCTGCATCGCGATCTCGTCGTACTCGTCGATGCCGGGTCCCTCGCGCTGCTGCTGCTCCCACTCTTCGACGTCGAGGAACGCGTTCTTCGCGTTCGAGATGCGCGTCAGGATCGCGCCGACGTCGAAGCTCCTGCCCGCGTTGATCGTGCGCAGCACCTCGCGGATGACGCCCATCGCGTCGGCCTGGTCGAAGATGGCGAACTGCGCGCCGCGAAAGCCGAGCGCCTGCGTCTCGGCGCCGAGCACGAAGAGGCCGAAGCGGTGGAACGTCGAGACGTGCAGATCCTTGGCGATCGATTTGCCGACGAGATCGACGACGCGCTCGCGCATCTCGGCCGCGGCCTTGTTGGTGAAGGTCATCGCGAGGATCGATCGCGATGGGACGCCGCGCTCGAGGAGCCGCGCGACCCGCTGCGTCACGACCCGCGTCTTGCCCGACCCGGCGCCTGCGAGCACGAGCATCGGCCCGACGTAGTGCTCGACGGCCGCCTGCTGCGAGGGGTTGAGCGATACCGCCACCAGGTCCCGGTTACCGCGTCCGGGCGCTCTCGTGGAGCTTGTTCTTGTAACAGCGTGAGGTTCTCACCCGGGCTCAGCCGTGACACCTCGGCGCCGAGCCCGTCCCACCTCGGTCGAGCCCGTCCCACCTCGGGTCCCCACCGCGGTCGAGCCCGTCCCACCGTGGTCGAGCCCGTCCCCCCTCGGGTCCCCACCGCGGTCAAGCCCGTCCCACCGCGGTCGAGCCCGTCCCACGAGCACCGTCATACGGAGCTCCCAGCCCGCGCAATCTGCGCGGGCATCGCTTGAGCCGAAGCGGCAGCGAGGCGAAAGCACGGGGTTTGGGGCGGAGCCCCATCACAAACTAAGGCGCCGTCGCGAACTGGCCGGGGAAGGGGTTCGCGTGCTCGCGGCGCTGGATATCGCCGTTCAGGATGGCGATGGGGTTCGTGCCGCGCTCCTGGAAGAGCGCGACGCCGAC
>DASYCF010000838.1:0-2333 GCA_036500365.1 Byssovorax sp. | reverse complement strand
GCCGAGCCGTCGCCGTACCTCGGGATCCACCAGCGCCTCGACAAGGGGACGAGCGGGGTGCTCGTGTTCTCGCGGTCGAAGCGCGCGAACCCGTCGCTGGCGAAGCAGTTCGAGGGGCGCGAGGTCGAGAAGTCCTATGTCGCCGTCGTGTCGGGAAAGCTGCCGCCGCGGGGCGTGCTCGAGCACCGGCTCGCGCCGGGCGACGGGGGCTCGATGCAGGTCGTCGCGCGAGGCGGTCAGCTCGCGGTCACGCGCTTCGAGGTGCTCGACCGCAAGAAGGACCGCGCGCTCGTCCGCGCGATGCCGGAGACGGGGCGGACGCACCAAGTGCGCGTGCAGCTCGCGGCCGCCGGCGCGCCGATCGCGGGCGACACGCGATACGGCGGCGCTCCCGCGACGCGGCTCTTGTTGCACGCGGCGGAGCTCCGGGTCGCGCATCCGGTCACGGGGGCGCGGCTCACGCTCCGCGCCGACGCGCCGTCGCTGCTCCGCGCGTGGCTCGCGGGCGACGCGGAACCACCAAAGGGCCGCGACGCGCTGGAGGTGGCGATGCGCGCAGCCGCTGACGCGCGCTACGGCGTCGGTCGAGACGAGGCGACGACGGCGCTCCGGCTCGTGAACGGCGCGGGCGACGCGCTGCCCGGGATCGCGCTCGATCTGTATGGCGAGCACCTCGTGCTCCACGTCGGCGAGGAGCTCGACGAGGGCGCGCGCGAGGCCGCGCTCGACGCGGCGCACCTGCTCGGCGCGCGCGGCGTCTACCTCAAGGTGCGGCCGAAGCACGCGAGCGTCGTCGTCGACACGCGCAAGGACGCGTTCGCGCCGAAGCACGCCTCACGCGGTGAGGACGCCGCCGAGGCGTTCACGATCACGGAGCACGGCCTGCCGCTCGAGGTGCGCCTCGGCGACGGGCTCTCGACGGGGCTGTTCCTCGATCAGCGCGAGAACCGAAGGCGCGTGCGCGAGCTCGCCGGCGGGGCGCGCGTCGCCAACCTGTTCGCGTACACGGGGGCGTTCACGGCGGCGGCCGTCGTCGGCGGCGCGCGGGCGAGCGCGACGGTCGACGTGTCGAAGACCGTGCTCGCGTGGGCGCGCCGCAACCTCGAGGCGGTCGGCGCCGACCCGAGCGCGCACGCCATGGTCGAGCTCGACGCGCTCGCATTCCTCGCGCGCGAGAAGAAGCGCGCTGCGCGGTACGAGCTCGTCATCCTCGATCCGCCGAGCTTCGCGACGACGAAGACGAGCACGTTCGCCGCGGCGTCCGACTACGGCGCGCTGGCGGCGCTCGCGTTCGCGGTCGTCGCGCCGGGCGGCAAGCTCGTCGCGTGCACGAACCACCGCGGCATCCCGCGCGTGAAGCTCCGGCGCAAGCTGCACGAGGCCGCGCGCGAGGCCGGCGTGGAGATCGCGCAGATGAAGGACCTCCCCGATCCCGTCGACTTCCCGCCCGATCCCGGCGCCGAGGCGCACCTGAAGGCGGTGCTCGTCACGCTCGCCGACGCGCGCAAGCCGGCCGACGCGCGCAAGCCGGCCGACGCGCGCAGGCTGGCCGAGGCGAGGCGCTCGCCGCCCGCGAAGCGCCGCCGCGGCTGACCGCGCATCGGCTGTGGTTGCCCAGTCCCGTGAACGGCGATACGAGATCTCGAGGTGCGAACGACTCCGCTGCTCCTCGCGTCCGTCGCGGCGCTGCTCCTCGGCTGCGAGGTCCAGCGCGTCGCGTGCGAGGGCGCCGCGTGCGCGGTCGATTTTCGCCGCACGACGACGACGGCGCTCCGGCCGCCGCGCCCGCCCGCGACCGTGCGCCTGTCGATGGCGCCGGAGCCGCTGCCGCGGAGCGCCGAGCCGGTCGGCGTGTTCAAGGTGCACGCCGGCGGCGACGACGAGTCGACCGCGTGCGCGCCCGAGATCATCGAGCGCTTCCGGCAGATGGCCGCCGACCTCGGCTTCGACGGCGTGGGGATGATCCGCGTCGCGGGGCGGACCGGCGTGTCGGGGATCGCCGTCCTCGGCGAGCGCGGGGAGCTCACGACGACGTCGAGCCCCGGCCTCGCCGCGCGCGCCACGGAGCGCGGCCCGTCGACCGTGCTCGTCGACGGGGACGGCGGCGCGTGCGTCGGCATCCCGTACGTGCTGACCACGCCCTGAGCAGGCGCGACGCGCCGGTGCGATGATGCCGGCGATGACGAGCCCGCGCCGCCTCCTGTTCACGATCGCCTCGTACGCGTACCTCGAGCCGGGCCTCGTCGCAGCTGGCGACCTCGAGGTCGGCGGCGTCGAGCGCAAGCGCTTCCCCGACGGCGAGCGGTACCTGCGGCTCGTCGACGATCCGCGCG
>DASYCF010000837.1:0-5076 GCA_036500365.1 Byssovorax sp. | reverse complement strand
CCGAGAGCCCCTGTAGAACGCGGTAGTGCCCCTCGAGGCCGAACGTCCAGCCGACGTGGCCCTCGTGCACGACGTGTCCGCCGACCGTGACCTTCGCCTCGATCGGGATCTTCGGCATGGAAGGCTTCGTGTGGAGGTGGTGCAGGTCGCCGTGCTTCGGTGAGATGACCTCGATCGTGACCGGCAGCTCGTGCGAGGTCGGGCTCGCGTTCGGCGCCGGCTGCGCGTTCACCTGCGCCACGGGGACGCCGCCGGGGATCGCGCTCGAGCCCTTCGCGACGGTCACCGTGTGCGAGCCCGCGGCGGGCACGGGCAGGCGCACTTGGCCGCTCCCGTCGGTCTCGCCGACGCGCGACATCACCGTCTCGGCGCCGGGCGCGGGCGCGTCTTCCGTCACGTGCACGCGCACGCCGGCGACGGGCACGCCCTCGGTGTGGAGCTTGAACCACACCACGTGATCGCCAGCGGGCGCGGCCGCGTCGTCGCCTCCCTTGTCGTTGGCGACGGGGGGGTTCAGGTGCACGTGCGGCTCGCCCTGGATCGACACGACGCCGCCCGCGCGGATGTTCACGCCATGATCGGCCGACACGACGATGTCGGGCCCGTCGAGCACGATCGTCGCGCCGCCCGTCGTCAGCGTGATGCGCTGGGCGACGATCTCGCGGCGCGTGGGCAGCGCGGCGAGGTCCGGACCCGCTGCGCTGCCGGGCCGCGGATCCTTCACCTCGGCCATGCGCACCTCGTGCTGGCGACCGACGGTGAGCGCCTCGCTGTCGCCCACGGTGAGCGAGCGGCTGCCCGCGATCATCGCGCTCGCGTGCCCCGCGATGCTCGCGCGCTCGTCGTTGTTCGTCGCGAACGCGAGGTCGCCGGCGCTGCGCAGGCGCACGAGCTCGGAGCCCTGCGTGTCGTCGAAGGTGAGCTCGTGGCCGCCGCCCGACGTGTCGCCGGTCGTCGCCGTGAGCAGGCCCGTCTTCGCGGCGCCGTGCGGCAGCGGGTGCGTGACGGCGCTCTCGGCGTTGTGGAGGCGCCCGACGACGATCGGCTCGTCGGGATCGCCGTGCAGGTAGCCGACGAGCACCTCATCACCGACGCGCGGCAACATCGACCCGCCGAAGCCCGCGCCCGTGAACGGCGCGTCGAGCCGCGCCCACGGACCGGTGCCCGGCGCGGCGTTCGTGTCCCACGGGAAGCGGAGCTGCACGCGGCCGTGCTCGTCGGCGTGGATCTCCGCGCCGTCGGGCCCGTCGACGAAGGCGCTCTCGACGGCGGGCGCGCGCGGGCGCTCGGCCTTGGTGGTCGGGCGGATGGGCGCGTCGTTCGGCGCGGCGGCGATCTCGACCTCGAGCGGCGCGTGCTCGCGCCACGTGAGCTTCGTTCGAAGGACGACGAGCTCGCCGTCGTGACCGCGCAGCGTCACCCCCGACGCGGGCCCGAGCGAGCACACGTTGGTCGTGAACGTCGTGACGCTGCGGTCGTGCCGCGCGCCGGCGAGCGCGCTCTCGGCGGCCGCGTCGCGCGCGCCGTCGGACGTCGACGACGCGACGCCGAAGCTCGCGAGCTCGAGGCGCGCCTCACCTCGGGCCGAGCGCGCGGCGCGGCTCACCGGGTGGAAGCGCGGCCGCTTGAAATCGTGACCGGCGCGCGCGATCGCGCCGGGCCGGAGGGCGACCTTCGATCGCACGGCGGTCGCGAACGCCTCGCGCGACGCGGGGTCGGCGCTGCCGACGACCGCGAGCCGCGTCGCCACCTCGGCGCGCTCGGGCGCGTCGATCAGCGCGACCTTCGTGTCGGGCTCGCCGCGCGTCGTCGTCGGCTCGAACGCGTACGTGATGCCCGCCTCCTCGAGGACGCGCTCGACGAACGCGAGGTCGGTCTCGCCGCGCTGGGCGCGGAGCGGGAGCGCGGCGTGCGTCGCGCCGAGCCGCAGCTCGACCTCCTGGCCGACGCTCGCGAAGATCGCCTTGGCGATGTCGGGCGCCGTCATGTTCGTGAAGGCGCGGTGATCGCGGCGGTGCTCGAGCAGGGCTGCGCGCGGCGCGACGTGGACCGCGTACATGTAGACACCCGCAACATCGCCGCCGGCGAGCGCGTGGAAGCCCGTGCAGACGCCGCTCCACGAGCGGGCGCCGAGCGCGCCGCGGTCGATCGCGACGCGCGCGTCGCCGCCGACGAACGCCTCGGCGTCGAGCGAGGGATCGATCGAGGCGCACGTGAGCGAGACCTCGAACGGCGCCGAGAGCGCCTCGTGGACGTGGACGCTTCGCACCTCGAGCGGCGCGGGCGCGGCGAGCTTGAGCGAGATCGCGGAGGCCATCAGCAGTTGATCTTCACGTTGGGGCCGCCCTGGATCACGACGTCGCCGTCGTGCGCCACGATGGTCACGTTGCCCTGCGCCTCGAGCGTCAGATCGGGGCCGTCGAAGGTCACCGTCGCCTGGCCCGTCGTGCAGACGATCTGGCGGTCGCTCATGTCGATGCGCGTCGCGGCGCCGCTCGCGCCCGAGACGGCGACCGTGTGGCGCTTGCCGACGAGCGTCGAGTCGACGGCGCCGACGGTGACCGCGTGGTTCTTGCCGACCGAGAGCGTGCGATCGGCGCCGGTGCGCTCGGTCTCGCTGCCCTTCACGACGATCTCGAGGTCGCGCTCGGCGTGCAGGCTCACGAGCTCGCTGCCCTGCTTGTCCTCGAAGGCGATCTCGTTGAACGCGCCGTCGCCCGCGTCGGGCACGCTCGCGGTGCGGAGGCCCGTCTTCGTCTTGTTCTCGGGCAGCTTGTAGGGGTGCGCGTTCTCGGCGTTGTAGACGCGGCCGACGACGACCGGCTGATCGGGGTCGCCGCCGAGGAAGCCGACGAGCACCTCCTGGCCCACGCGCGGCACGCTCACCATGCCGAAGCCGGCGCCTGCCCAAGCCTGGCTCACGCGCACCCAGCACGAGCTCGTGTCGTCGCCGGGGCCGTCTTGATCCCACGCGAGCTGCACCTTCACGCGGCCGTGCTCGTCCGTATGAATCGGCTCGCCCTTCGGGCCGACGACGGTGCCGCTCTCGAGGCCGGCGACGTGCGGACGCGCGGTCTTCGCCTCGGGCCGATGCGGCACCGACGCGGGCGCCGCGACGCCGCGCACGGCGAGGTGACCGCTCGACGTGCCGTCGATGCCGAGCTCGAGCGCGAGCAGGTGCTGGCTGCTCGCGAGGTCGGCGCGCGGGTGATCGGCGAGCGCGAACACGGTGCCCGGCGCGAGATCGGTCGTGGTCGCCTCGAACGCGATCGTCTTGAGGCGCGCGCGTGCGCCCTCGAGCGCGCGCTTGGCGAGGTCGTCCGCCTTGTCGACCCCGTGCCGCACGATCGCGCCGACGTGGAAGACGCTGTGCGCGAGCTTGGCCTCGGCGCCGGTCGCCGCCGCGGCGCCGCGGAGCTTCACGCCCTTCTGTCGCTGGAAGTCGTGGTCGCGCACGCTCACGGCGCCGGGTCCCATCGCGCGCGAGACGGCGACGCGGGTGACGTACGCTCCCGTCGCCGAGGCGCCCGGCTGCTCGACGTAGCGGAGCGTCGCCTTGGGCTCGCGGCGGTGCGCGCGGTCGGTGAGCGTCACCGCGTCGCCGACGGCGCCGTGCTCGTCGGCGTCGAACCGGTACGCGATGCCGGCCTCCTCGAGCAGGCGATGAGCGAAGTCGAGATCGCTCTCGCCGTGCTGCACGCGGTACTCGTGCTTCGGGTGCGCGGCGCGATCGACCTCGTGCTGCACGCGCACGCCCATCTCGCCGAAGACCTTCTCGACGATCTCGGGCACGGAGAGGTTCGTGAAGACGCGGCTCTGCGCGCGGTGGGCGAGCAGCGCGAGCGTCGGCTTGACGGTCACGCGGTAGGTCGACGCGCCGTCGCCCGACGACGCGAGCTGCTCGACGTCGGACGCGACGCCGGTCCACGTGCGCGCGCCCTCGCCCTCCCCGATCTGGAAGCTCGCCGGCGCGCCGACGAGGCCCTCGAGATCGAGATCGTCGCCCGGCGCCGTGCCGACCACCGAGGCGTGAAACGGCGCGCTCATGGCCTCGCTGACCGAGAAATGCCGTACCGAGAGCGCGTCCTGCCCGTCGAGCGTGAGTCCGAGCCGCATCCCGCGAGGCTACACCCCAGCGCGGCCGAGCAGAAGCGACGCCACTGTGGCAACGCATTCACAGGCCGCGAGAAGCGTTTTTTACGGCGCGCCGGCGCGCCCGTGCTGCTAAGAGACCGGCGATTTTGGCGGCGCGGCGGGTGGCCCTGCGTTTGGGCAGCTCGCACGCGCGCACGATTGCCGCGTGGCGCGAGGAGCCACGCGCGAGGACAGTACGACATGCCGCGCGTCGTCTCGCTTACCCCCGCAGTCTTCCACTTGCCCGAGGCCGTGAACGCGGCGTCGCGCACGTATGGCGACCACCCCATCGTCCCGCGCGGCCCGCGCGCGCGCCCGCTGTTCGATCGCGTGCGCAGCGGCATCAAGACGGCGCTCCACGCCCCGAACTACGAGGCGGTGATGTTGACCGGCTCCGGCTCGACGGCGATGGCCGCGGTGCTCGGGTCGTGCCTCTCGCCCGACGAGCGCCTGCTCGTCATCCGCAACGGCGCGTACGGCGACCGCCTCTTCGAGTTCGCGTCGGCGATGCGCCAGCCCATCGTCGACATGCAGCTGCCGTACGGCGAGAAGCCCGACCTCGCGAAGATCGAGGCGCTGTTCGCGGCCAACTCGGTCGACGCCGTGACGATGGTCCACGGCGCGACGTCGAGCTGCACGCTGAACCCCGTCGCCGAGCTCGGCGCGCTCACGCGCAAGTACGGCAAGAAGTTCCTGATGGACGGCGTGAGCTCCGTCTTCGTCGACCCGATCGAGCTCGACGCGTGGAACGTGGCCGCGCTCATGGGCTCTTGCAACAAGGGCCTGCACGCGCACCCGAACATGACGTTCGCGCTCGTGCGCGAGGACCTGCTCGCCGAGATGGCGCAGTTCCCGCAGCGCGCGCCGAGCCTCGAGCTCTACAAGATCTGGAAGACGCAGACGAACGCGTCGCACCCCTACACGATCGACATGATGAGCCTG
>DASYCF010000836.1:0-3195 GCA_036500365.1 Byssovorax sp. | reverse complement strand
CCCCGGTCTGCAGCTTGATGGCAGTCTTCGAGAGAACGACGCCCTCCGCGTGTGCCTCGGCGCCGAGGTCGACGGCCCCCGCGACCTGCCAGAAGACGTTCTTCGGCTGTGCGCCGCCGGTGAGGATCATCTTGGCCGCTGCGCTCATCGACAGATCGCCGGTGACCTGAAAGATGAAGACGTCATTCGGCGCGCCCGCGAGGGTCACGTCCGAAGGGATGGTGACCGCCGAGGTCCACCGGTAGAGGCCCGGGGTGATGGTCAACCCGCCGATCCCGCCGCCATCCAGGTTCAGCGCCGTCGGGGTCGGCCGAGCGGCCGCGTCGGTGTAGGCCGTCTGCATGTCGCTCACCGCCGTCGTCAAGCCCGCGGGCGTCGGAGGATCGTTGTCGGCCGCGAACACGCTCCCCGTCACCTGAGTCGACGTCCACCTCGTGCCTGCCTGGGTCAGCGCAAAGCCCGTGATGTAGCTCGCCGCCGCCGGGCTCAGGCCGACGTCGCCGGTCACGTCGGACATCGGCACGTTCGAGATCGCCGACTTGGCCAGGATGACGTAGTTCCCCGCCGCGCCGAGGAAGACCGGCGCGGGGCCGGCCGGCGCATCCGTCTCCGTCGTGAAGCTCCACGAGTACGGCGTCGCGAGCGCATTGCCCGCGACGTCGGTCGCCGTGGCCTCGATCGTCGCGACGTACGTCGTGCCGAGCATCAGGTCGGCCTCTGGCGCGAACGTGACGACGTCATCGAAGTAGGTCACCTCACCGGTGACCGGCGAGCCCGCCCCCTCGAGCCTGAAGGTCGAACCGACGAGCGACGCAGGGGCCATGGCTTCGCTGAACCTCGCGGTCAGCGCGAGCGTCGTAGCCACGTCCGTCGCGGCGTCGACGGGATAGCTCGAGACCACCGTAGGTGGCGTCGAGTCGGGCGTGCCGGCGCCGGACCCGGAAGTCGACGCCTCCGCGCCGACTCCCCCGCCGACGCCGGATGCCGAGCCCGCGCCCCCTCCCGTCGAGTCGTCGACCGCGCCATTCGAGCAGCCTACAGCGAACGGAACGAGAACGGCGAAGCACGCAAGGCGTCGGTACGAAGCAATGGTCTGAAGCATGTATTTGCACCTTGAAGCATGGCGACCGGTCTCGATGACCGGACGGTCATGACGGCTCGCCCGATCCCGAACGCGACGAGTCGCGTGAGGGGCCGAGGTCGCCGTCGCGACGAGGGACGGCGAGCCGCGTCTCTCAGCAAGAGGACGCCGCGCTCACCGCCTGGTTCGGCTCGACATACGCGCCGCGGCAAGCGGCATGTAACGGGTCGGAGCCTGAGCACCCAACATAAGGCTTCGGCGGGAATGCACGACCCCGACTCCCGCTCGACGGCGCGCGGGTCCGTGCGCGCGCGCCGAGGAGGTCAGGGCTCAATCGCCATCACGGCCGCTGCTTGACGACGATCTCGACGCGGCGGTTGTTGGCGCGACCCTCGGCGCTGCCATTGTCGCCGATCGGGCGCGTCGGCCCGAAGCCCTCGAACGTGATGCGATCGGCCGCGATGCCGCGCGAGACGAGGTAGTCGCGGACGGTCCGCGCGCGCTGCCGCGAGAGCTCCTCGTTCGAGGCGACGGTGCCCTGCGAGTCGGTGAAGCCCTCGACGACCATCGTCGCGTGCGGATCCTGCCCGCTGAGCGCCCTGGCGACGTCGTTCAGCTTGGCGGAGGCCGACGGCAGCAGGTCCCATTTGCCCGACGTGAAGAGCACGCTCCCGTTGAGGGTGATCACCATGCCGCGCGCCTCCTGCTTCACCGACGCGATCGCGGCGAGGTCCGCCGCTGCCTTCGCCGCCAGCGCCTCGGCCGCTTGGCGCCGTTGCGTCTCGCTCTGCAGCGCCTGGTCGCTCGACGCGAGCTCTCGGTTCGCCACCGTGAGCTGGGCCGCGGTCGTCGTCGCGCGCCGCGCAGTCGACGCGTTCATGTCTGCGACGACCTGGTTCTTGTCGGTCGTGAGCGCGATCGTCCTCGCGCGCGCCTCGGCCGTCTCGCTCTTGCGCTGCGCGGTGTAGCCGAGGTCGCGCGTCGCAGGGACGTCGCCGTCGGCCGCGAACGACGTCTCGGCGGCGTCGAGCGACTCACCAGCGACGTGCAGATCCGTCGGATCGAGCGTCGCCGAGGGCCCCTTCGACGCGTGCTCGTAGGCCGTCCGGGCCGAGACGAGCTCGGGTGGGGGCACGGCGGCGGCGCACCCGCCCGACGCGGCGAGCGCGACGACGAACCCGAGGGCAGAGCGCGCCCTCAAGGCGCCACCCCTTCCGCGTTCGCGTGGAACGTCGACGCGTTCGAGTCAGCGCCCGCCTTCTGCTTCTCACCGATGGCGATCTGCTCGCGGGCGAGTGCGAGGGCGAGCTCGGCGTCGGCCCGCGCTCGGAGCAGCACGTAGCGCGCGCGGTCGTTGTCGCCGTCGGCGATCAGCGCCTTCGCGTGGACGATCTGCTCGTCGGCGAGGTGGACATAGAGCTTCGCGTCTGGCCGCGCGTCGGCGCCGACCTCTCGGGCGCTGCGCGCCGCGGACTCGGCGTCGGCCAGCGGCTGCTTCGGCTCCGGCATGGTGCTCCCGCAGGCCGCCGCAAAGGGCGCCGCCGCGAGGAGACAAAGGAATCGGGTCAACATGATGATCTACCTTGCTGACGAGCCCCGCATCGCGCGTGGGCCGCCGTTGTCGGGATGCGTCGTCCGCGCGCGTACCGCGCGGGCGAGGCGCATCGCCGGCCTCAGTTCGCGTGCTTCTTGTGGCGCTTCATCGCGTCGTAGGCGCCCTCTGCCGACGCCTTCATGTCGACCCAGGCGTGGTCGAGCTCGCCGACGACGGCGTCCCACTTGTCCTCGGTCGTCGACGCGATGTCGCCGACGCGCGCCTTTACCGCCTCGAGCTTCGCGTGCGCCGCGTCGACGTGGGGCAGTACGTCGAGCTTCGCCTGGGCGGTGAGTTTGTCGGCTTGCGCCTTGAGACCGACGAGCTTGGCTCCCCACTCCTTCAGCTGCGCCTCGTATTTCTGCTTGTAGAGCTCACGTGCTTCCATGTTCGTCTCCTGGTTTGGGTTTGGGTTTGGGTTTGGGTTTGGGTTTGGGTCGGCGCGCGTCTAGCGGCGGCCGCGGAACGCGTAGAAAACGAGCAACAGCGCGACCGATCCGGCGACGGCGACGAGGATGCT
>DASYCF010000835.1:0-5414 GCA_036500365.1 Byssovorax sp. | reverse complement strand
CGATCCTGTTCAAAAACGTCAAGATCGCCCGAGCGCGCACGGGCGCATGCTTCCAAGATGATCAAGATCTCCCGTCAGCGCATGCCTTTTGGTATCCATTGTCTGTAAGATCCACCGGAGCCTCGCCATGATCATGACGTTCGCATGCGAAGATAGCCGCGAATTTCACGGACCATGGGTCCTATGTCGCCTCAATCATCGCCGATGAGATGAGAAACAGGACGCGCCGATTGTCGATTACGCCGAGCGTAATGGGTCACAAGCACAGGGGCATCGCGGATAGCGACCCTCCTCGTCGCGAGGATGGACCACTCGATCCGACGACCGAGCGCCGCGCCGAGCTCGACGCGCACGTACTAAGGTCGGCGCATGTCGAACGGCGCGCCCGTGCTCCACACCCTCGAGGTCGGCGACGCCGGCGAGCCGGTCGTCCTCCTTCACAGCGGCGGGCTCTCGTCGCGGCAGTGGACGCGCCTCGCGCGGGAGCTCGGCCGAACGCACCGCGCGGTCGCGCCTGATTTCATCGGCTACGGCGGCTCGCCGGCCGCCCCGTCGGACGCGGCGTTCTCGTGGCGCGACGACGTCACCGCCGTACTCGCGCTCGTCGATCAGCTCGGCGGCGCGGCGCACCTCGTCGGGCACTCGTACGGCGGCCTCGTCGCGCTCGGCGCCGCGCTCGAACGCCCTGCGGCCGCGCTGTCGCTCGCGCTCGTCGAGCCGGTCGCGTTCGGCGTGCTGTACGACGCAGGAGAGGCCGAGGCCCTCGCCGACCTCCCCCAGGATCCCGCCTTCTACGACGACCCGACCGGCGGAGACGCGCGCTGGCTCACGGGCTTCGTCGACTACTGGAGCGGGCCGGGCGCGTTCGCCTCGCTGCCCGGGCCGGCCCGCGCGAGCTGGCTCGCCGTCGGTCGCAAGGTGTTCCTCGAGGTGCGCTCGCTCATGAACGACCGCACGCCGCGCGCCGCGTACGCCGCGATCAACTCGCCGACGCTGCTCGTGTCGGGCGCTCTCTCGCGCGTCGCCGCGCGGCGGACCTGCGCGATCCTCGCCGGCGCGATGCCGCGCGCCGAGCACGTCGAGATCGCGGGCGCGGGCCACATGTCGCCCCTCACGCACGCCGCGGAGGTCAACGCGCTCGTCGCCGCGCACGTGCGCGCCGCTCCCGCGCCTTGACGCCGCGCCCGCGCGCCTGCTCACCTCCACCCCGTGGCAGCGTTCCTGAACCGCATCGCGGCGTGGATCGAGCTCTCGCTCGGCATCAGCGCCGACGCGCAGGGGCGCCTCGCGGGCACGCTGCTCGTGATCGTCGCGTACGTGCTCATCCTGCGGCTCGCGCGGCGCGTGATCGCGCGCGCCTTCGACGACTCGACGAGCCGCTACCAGGTCACCAAGGTCGCGAGCTACACGTTCGGCTTCGTCGGCGCGGCGGTCGTCGTGAAGATCTGGCTCGCGGGCGTCACCGGCCTCGCGACCTACCTCGGCCTCCTCTCGGCCGGCGTCGCGCTCTCGCTGCAGGATCCGATCGTGAACCTCGCCGCGTGGCTCTTCATCGTCGCGCGGCGCCCGTTCGAGGTCGGCGATCGCATCCAGATCGGCCAGCACGCGGGCGACGTCGTCGACCAGCGCATCTTCCAGTTCACGCTGCTCGAGATCGGCAACTGGGTGCAGGCCGACCAGAGCACCGGCCGCGTCATCCACGTGCCGAACGGCTGGATCTTCAAGAACTCGATCGCGAACTACGACAAGGGCTTCCGCTACATCTGGCAGGAGATCCCGGTCGTCGTCACGCTGGAGTCGAACTGGCGCAAGGCGAAGGAGGTGCTCCAGCGCATCGTCAACGAGCACGCCGAGCACCTGACGGACGACGCGATGAAGCAGATCGAGCTGGCCGCGGACCGCTACCACATCCGGTTCTCGAAGCTCACGCCGGTCGTCTGGACGCGCGTGGTCGACGACGGCGTGTGCCTCACGCTGCGCTACCTCTGCAAGCCGCGCGAGCGCCGATCGAGCTCGTCCGAGATGTGGGAGAGCATCCTCGAGGAGTTCGAGAAGATGGGCGACGTCGACCTCGCGTACAAGACGGTGCGCGTCTACGACAACGTGACCGAGGGGAAGGAGGACGCGCGCGCCGCCCCCGAGACCGACCGCGCCGCGCTCCTGCCCAAGGCGTGAATTTCATTGGGGCCGCAACGCGGCCCCAAACCCCGACCTCGCTTCGCTCGGTCAAACGGCCCCGGCGAATCTCCCGGGAATGTGTCGCCCGCTCTCGTGTTAGAAGGGCGCCGCTTCACCTCGCCGGGCCGCGCGGCCCACGCTTTCTCATCGAACGCTCTCGAGGCGATCCGTGATCGAGATCGAAGACCTCTACAAGTATTACGGCGACCACAAGGCCGTCGGACCGCTCTCGTGCTCGATCGAGCCGGGCGAGATCGTGGGCCTCCTCGGCCTCAACGGCGCCGGCAAGACGACGACGCTGCGCATCCTCGCGTGCGACCTCTTGCCGTCGAGCGGCAACGTCACGGTCGACGGGCTCGACGTGGTCGACTTCCCGCACGACGTGCGCGGGCGCGTCGGCTACCTGCCCGACTCGCCGCCGCTCTACGGCGAGATGACGGTGCGCGAGTACCTCGCCTTCGCGGCGAGGCTCCGCGGCGTCGGCTCGCGCGACGTGAAGGCCCGCGTCGACGAGGCGGTCGAGGTCACCGAGCTCGGCCGCCGCCGCGACGACGTGATCTCCACGCTGAGCCACGGCTACAAACAGCGCGTCGGCATCGCGCAGGCCATCGTCCACAAGCCGCAGCTCCTCGTCCTCGACGAGCCGATCACGGGCCTCGACCCCGCGCAGATCGTCGAGATGCGCGAGCTCCTGAAGAGCCTGAAGGGCGAGCACACCGTCGTGCTCTCGAGCCACATCCTCGGCGAGATCAGCGAGACGTGCGACCGCATCCTCGTCATCGCCGAGGGCCGCATCGCCGCCGCCGGCACCGAGGCCGAGCTCAAGTCGCGCCTCGCCGGGGTGACCGAGGTGCGCTTCACCGTCCGCGGCGACGCCGACATGGCGCGCGAGGTGCTCTACCGCATCGACGGCGTGTCGTCGGTCGAGGACGCGGCCGCGGCGGAGTCGGGCGACGGCGTGGCGACGTTCGAGGTTCGCGCCGCGAGCGACGTGCGGGAGAAGGCGTGCGCGGCGCTCGTCGGCGCCGGCGTGGGCCTCCTCGAGGTGCGCGTCGAGCGCGAGCTCGAGGATCTGTTCCTGAAGCTCGCCACATCGCCCGTCGACGGCAAGGAGGCCGCGTCGTGAGCGCCGCGCTCCTCGTCGCGCGGCGCGAGATCGCCTCGTACCTGCGCTCGACCGTCGGCTACGTCGTCGTCGCCGCGGCGCTCTTGATCGAGGGCATCTACTTCTACGCCCGCGGCCTCGGCGACGGCGCGCGCCTCTCGGCCGAGGTCCTGTCCACCTTCTTCGACGGCGCGTCCGGCGTGACGACGGTCGTCAGCGTGCTCCTCACGATGCGCCTCGTCGCGGGCGAGCGCGAGAACCACACGCTCGTCCTCCTCAACACGGCGCCGATCAAGGAGCGCGACGTCGTGCTCGGCAAGTGGCTCGCCGGCTTCGCGTTCCTCTCCGCGATGTGCGCGCTCAGCGTCTACATGCCGCTGCTCGTGTTCGTGAACGGCAAGGTGAGCGTCGGCCACGTGCTCGTCGGCTACTTCGGCCTGCTCGAGCTCGTCGCGGCCGAGGTCGCCATCGGCCTCTTCGCCTCGTCGCTCGTCGGCACGCAGGTCGTCGCCGCGATCGTCGCGGGCGCCATCCTCGCGGTCTTCTACATGCTGAGCTTCCTCGCGAAGGAGACGGACCCGCCGATCAAGGAGTTCCTCGCGGGGCTGCTCCTCTTCCAGTCGCGCTGGGCGCCGTCGATGAAGGGGCTGCTCCGCCTCGAGAACGTCGTGTTCACGGCGGCCGTCGCGTACCTGTTCCTGCTCGGCGCGGTGAAGAGCCTGGAGGCACGGCGATGGCGCTGACCACCGAAGCGCGCGCGCTCCCGCTCGGGGCGATGTACGCGGGCGGGCTCGCGCTCCTGTTCGTCGGCGAGCGGCTGCTCGTCGGCCTCGAGGTGCCGCGCTACCTTTGCTCGGGCCTCGGCGTCGCGCTGATGGCCGCGAGCGCGGGCCTCCGGTTCGTCCTCGCGGGCAACGCCGATCGCCCCGGCGACCTCGAGCGCGGCCCCGGCGAGCGGCGCCTCGCGTTCCTCTCGGTCGGCGGCCTGCTCGCCGTCGCGCTCTACTTCACGACGACCGACGCGGCGCGGCTCGCCCTCGGGATCGCCGCGATGTCGCCCGACAAGCGCGCCAAGGTCGAGGCGGTGCAGACCATCGCGTGGGTGGGCGCGCTCGCGCTCTCGGCGCTGCCGCTCCTCTTCGGCGAGCTCGCCCTCGCGCCGATGCGCCGCGCCGATCGCGTCGAGGCACGCCGGGTGCGCGCGGCCATCCGCGCCGGCGCGACGATCGCGCTCGCGCTCGTCTATTGCTCGCTCTTCGTGTTCGCCGCTGGCCAGCTCGACTGGAAGCTCGACTACTCGTACTTCCGCACGTCGAAGCCGAGCGAGTCGACGACGAACATCGCGGCGAGCGCGACCGAGCCGATCGAGGTCACCGCGTTCTTCCCCGCCGTGAACGACGTCGGAACCGAGGTCGAGGGCTACCTGCGCGACCTCGCGCACGCCGCGCCGAACCTCAAGATCACGACCGAGGATCGCCTCCTCAAGCCGCAGCTCGCGAAGGACAAGAAGGTCACGAGCGACGGCGTCATCGTGCTGACGCGCGGCGCCTCGCGCGAGGCGGTCACCATCGGCGTCGACCCGAAGACGGCCGCGTCGAAGCTCAAGAACCTCGACCAAGACTTCCAGAAGTCGCTCCTCAAGGTCCTGCGCGAGGCGCGCGTCGCCTACCTCACGACCGGCCACGGCGAGCTGAACGAGGCCGGCGAGGGCAAGGTCGACGGCCGCACGAGCAAGCTGATGAAGGGCCTGCTCGAAGGCCAGAACTACATCGTGAAGGACCTCGGGATCACGCAGGGCCTCGCGAACGACGTGCCGAACGACGCGGCGCTCGTCGTCGTGCTCGGGCCGACGCGCGCGTTCTCGCCAGAGGAGATCGCGGCGATGAACCGCTACGCCGACAAGGGCGGGCACCTCCTGCTCGCGCTCGACCCCGAGGGCGGCGCGGACCTCGCGCCGCTCGCCGCGGCCGTCGGCCTCACGTGGGGCGGCGTCACGCTCGCGAACGAGCGCGTGTTCGTGCCGCGCCGTCACAACGCGTCGGACCACGCGTTCATCGGATCGAACCGCTACAGCTCCCACGCGTCGATCAGCACGCTGAGCCGCTACGGCTCGTCGAAGGCGGTCGTCTTC
>DASYCF010000834.1:0-7220 GCA_036500365.1 Byssovorax sp. | reverse complement strand
CCACCGAAGACGAAGAACGAGAAGAAGTCGACCCAGGAGACGTGATGGACACCACCTTCGAAGACACCGCCGCCCGCGGCGCAGACCGCGCCGTGCAGACCCTCGACCTCGACGCGCTCGCCCGCATGGATGTCGAAGCGCTCGGCCGCCTGTACGCGCGCGGCCGCGTGACGACGGTCGCGCCGCTCGCGGGCAGGCCGAAGGGCCGCATGCTCGCCGTGCGCGGGCTCGATCGCGGCGGCGTGTTCGAGGCGCTGCGGCGGTTCGCGGGCGCGCGCGGCTTCCCGTGGGACGGCAAGAGCTTCGCCGGCACGGCCGAGCGCGGCACCGGCGTGAACCGCGTGCGCCTCGGCGGGCGACACCAGCTCTTTCCGTTCCTCACGCGCGTGACGGCGAGCGTGGTCGACGGCGCGCCGTGCGTCGCGCTCGACTACGATTTGCCCGACAACCCCGGGCTCATCCGCAAGATCCACGACGAGGTGCGCGACATCGGCGGTGGCCTCTACCTCGGACCGGCGATGTGGAAGGGCGAAGGCGCGCCCGCGTTCGTGCTGTGGTTCGGCCTCGACACGCGCGTGCAAGCTGCGGCGCCGGGCGAGAAGGCCAGTTGACCGCGGCGCCGGCGCGCGTGCGCACGGCTCGGCTCCTCCTGCGCCCGCTCGAGCCCTCGGACGACGACGCGTTCGCGGCGTTGAACGCGGACCCGCGCGTGATCCGCTATTTCCCTGCCCCGCTCACGCGCGCAGAGAGCGACCAGCTCGCGGCGCGTGTCCGCCTCCGAGCGCGCGAAGACGGCTTCGGCGTGATCGCCGAGCCGCAGATCGATGGGCCGTCGCGCTCGAGCGGCCGATCACGCAGCGTCTGCTCGAGCAGCGGACGGTCGAAGACGAAGCAGCTCGGGAGCGGCTCGCGCGCGAGCACGTCGGCGAGCTTGATGCGGCGCGCGGCCCACTCGCCGACGCCTGGAGCTCCTCGAGGTCGGAGAGGAGCTCCAGATGGAAGCAGTCCTCCGCGTCACAGAGCGCGGCGAGGGCGGCGTCGGTGATCACGGCGCGTCGTCGCTCGCGGGCGTCGAGGGGTCGAGGCGCGCGCCCCGAGGTCCAGAGAGCGCCGAGGAATCGCGCGACGGCTCCCGGCGTTTGCGTGGCGCGCTCGCGATGAACCACCTGCTCTGCCTCGCGGCCTCCGCGACCGCGATCTTGTTCCTCGTCGCCTGCCGAGCGCCCGCGCCGTCCGTCGCCACGCCCCGGACGACCGCCGCCGCCGCGGCGAGCGGCGCGGGTGCCGGAGGGGGGCGTGTCGCGGAGAGCGCGGCGCCGCCGTGGGAGGCTGCGCGCGAGCGCGCGGTGAGCGACCGCGATCGGCGCGCCGTCGTCGCGGCGCTGTGCGAAGGGCGCCCGACCACCGCGAAGGGCGATCGGACGGCCTGCGCCTGCCCGTCGTTCACGGAGCTGCCCGGCGACGCGACCGAGCTCGAGATTGGCAATCTGATCTCGGGCGCCTTCTCCGAGCCTCGCGCCGACGAGGTGCTCGCGGCGACGCTCGGCTGCGAGACGGGCGCCGGCTCGAATCACACGTACGGCGGGCGCGCGCTGCTCCGGCGGACGACGCGCGGGTTCGAACGCGTGCACTATGCGCCCGGCGCGCTCGGCGCCTGCAGGGCCGTGCCGTCGCCCGGCCGCAGGACCTTCGCTGTCTGCGAGCTCGAGAGCGGCCAACAGGGCACGTCTCGAACGACCTACACGAAGATCGCGTTCGAGGACGTCGCCGGCCACGTCGAGGCGCGCGACCAGGAGATCGTCGACCTCCACAGCCACGCGGGCGGCCCGGGCGGCGCCGCGGAGCCGCTCTACCGGGTGAGGGTCACGCGACATGCCTTGATCGGCGCGGCCGCCTACGAGGCGGGCGACGCAGCGACGCTCGCGCTCGTCATCGAGGTCCGCACGAGCGTGACGTGCGACGAGTCGCCGCACCTCTGCGCCGGGATCGACGGCGCCGCGCGCGAGGCGTCGCTCCTCTATCGCTTCGACGGACGTTCGTTCGCGCTCGCGCCCGAGAGCGCCGCCGCGTACGCCGCCGTGAAGGCGCGCGATCGCGAGTGACGTCAGGCGCGCTTCGGATGCGACGACTGCCACTCTGCGTCGCGCGCCGGCGCGAACACGGGACGACCCGCGGCGTAGGAGGCGGCGGCGTTCGGCGCCTCGAGCGCGATCCGCAGGGCGGCGACGAGCTCGAGCGGCGCGCCGTCGAGGCCCGCGTCGAAGCACCCCTTGCCGAGGCCGGCGAGCACGCCGCTCGCGACCTCGTACCCGGGCGCGAACACCGGCGCGCTCGGCGCGTCGGCGTCGTCGAAGCTCCGCGCGCACGCCTCGACGTCGAGCGACGTCCAGCCGCCGCACACGATGGGTCGCGCCTCGTACGCGGCGCAGGCGCCCGCCTCGTCGAGGAGCGGACACGGCACGCGCCGCTCCGCGCGCGCTCGACGCGAGAGGCCGCGGGTCAGCGCGTCGGTCTCGCGGACGCGCTCGACGAGCCGGTCGAAGGCGGCGGCCGGGAGCGCGGCGCGGAGGTGCTCCGCCAGGCGCACCGCCTCGGGCGCGACGACGAGGATCTTCACGTGACAGCAATACGAGCAGCCCTCGCGGCAAGCGACGGGCCGACTCGGCGGCTCGCGCGCGAGCGCGGCGTTCGCGAGGGTGCGCGCGCGCTCGGCCGCCACCTCGGCCGCGCGGGCGACGCCAGCCGCGCCTCGGGCGAGCCACGCCGCCGCGACGCGTGCCTCGCCGTCGGCGACGCCCGCGAGGACCTCCTTCGTGAGCGCCGAGCGCGGCGCCGCGGGCGAATGAACGGGCAAACGGCGCTTCTTCGGGGCCATCGCGACGACGACGGTAGCACCGGCGCGTGCGGTGGGTGTGAGCGCGCGGTAAGGTGACGGGCCCGCTGCGCCCCACGCGCGCGCCGCTCCTCCCCCCCATTCATGTACGATGATCTGCGCGACCTGCTCGCCGCCCTCGACGGCGTGCGGCAGAGCCCGAAATACCACCCCGAGGGCGACGCCCTCTATCATTCCCTCCAGGCCTTCGACCTCGCGCGGCGCGCCACCGACGACCGCGCGCTCTGGGCGGCCGCGCTCGTCCACGACGTCGGCAAGGCGCACGGGTCCGCCGATCACGACGCGACGGGCGCCGATCTGCTCGACGGCATCGTCGCGCCGCGCATCGTGTGGCTCGTCCGGCACCACCTCGATCTGCTCGACGCGCCCGGCGCGACGAAGCGGCGCCTCCGCGGCGAGCGCGCGCTCGTCGACCTGCAGCGCCTGCGGGCTTGGGACGTCGGCGGCAGGAAGCCCGGCGCGCGCGTGCCGACGCTCGACGACGCGCTCGCCCTCCTGCTCGAGAAGGAGACTTCCACCCTCACGGCGGACGGCGGCGAGCCTGCGCCGTTCGACGACGATGCGGAGGGCCGCTGATCCGCGCGCCCGGAGGCTCGTCCTCGCCGCCGATCTCGGCGCGGTCGAGGCGACGCGCTCGCCGTGGTCCTCGAGCGCCGAGGTCCCGCTCGCGGGTCCGCTCCGCGCCGCGATCGAGCGCGATCTGACGGACAAGCAGCGCGAGGTCGTCGAGGCCTATTTCTTCGACGGCGAGTCCGAGGGCGCGATCGCCCGGCGCCTCGGCGTCACGCAGCAGGTCGTCCACAAGCGCATCTTCGGCGACGTCCGCGGCGACAAGGTCGTCGGCGGCGCGATCGCGCGCCTCCGGAGGTCCCTCGAGGCAGAGGGCGTGGCATCCTTGGGGCGAGGCGAGCGGCCATGAGCATCGAACGCTTCGGGGGAACGCGCGTCACCATCGCCATCGAGGCGGCGCGCCTCATGTACGAAGAGGGCGTGAAGGAGTACTTCACGGCGAAGCGCATGGCCGCGAAGCGCGTCCTCGGCCGCGTCGAGGGCAAGCGCACGCGCTACCGGCCGCACGCGCTGCCGTCGAACGGCGAGATCCGCGACGCGCTGCTCGTGATCGCCGACGCCGCAGAGGGCTCCGGCCGCCTGCGCAAGCTCTTCGCGATGCGCGTCGTCGCGCTGGAGATCATGAAGGCGCTCGTGCCCTTCGAACCGCGCTTGATCGGCAGCGTGTCGACCGGCCACGTCCGCCGCGGGAGCGACATCGACGTGTCGCTCTTCACGGACGACGACGAGGCGGTGGAGCTGTTCCTCGAGGAGCACGGCTATCGCTTCGAAACGGAGCGCAAGACCATCCACAAGTTCGGCGAGCTCCGCGACTACCTGCATCACCACGTCGACGATCGGTTCTTGGTCGAGCTCACCGTGTATCCGCTGCGGGAGCTGCGCTATCGCGCGCGGAGCTCGACCGACGGGCTGCCGATCCAGCGCTTCGGCGTCTCGCGGCTCGAGCGCCTACTCGCGACGGAGCACACCGAGGCCTGGAGGCGATATCTGGCCGACGGCGCCATCCTCGGCCTGGAGGCTGCCATGGCGGAGGCCGCCGAGGACGCGCGGGGGCCCGCGCAGGTCGACGGCGGCGTGACGGCGATGACGGAGGACGAGAGCGCGCTGGACATCGATCTGGAGGAAGAGGAGCCGTGCATCCCCGAGCCGGGCGAGGAGGACGACCCTGATCAGCTGTACGATCCGCTGCCGGGGTTCTGATCGGCACCGAGAGCGTGCACGAGCACGCGCACGAGCACGAGGGGCCTCGGCGCGCGCAAGAACGACTCTCGGATAGACGTAACGCAGGTGTGCGACGGGGCGGGGCCTGCTCAGCCGCCGGCGAAGGCCTTGCCGGTCCAGCGGAGATCCACGGCCTTGCCGCTCGCGGGGAGCTCGACCTCGGTCGTCACGAGGTGCGGCGGCTTCGTCGGGCCGTCGGGGACGAGGGCGTCGACGCGGACCTTCGTCGCGTGCGCGGGGGCCGGCTCGGCGGGGCGCTTCAGGTGCAGCACCACGTCGCTGTCGTCGTTCGCGTCGAGGCGGTGGCTGTAGAGGCCGATCGCCGGGGCGGAGACGTCGGGCATGCGCGTCTCGCGCGCGTCCTTGGGGCCGCGCTCGAGGGCGGCGTCGACGCGCAGCCCGGCGGCGGGCGCGCGCACGAGGAACACGGTGGCGCCGGGGACGCGCGGCAGCTCGAGCGCGGCGCGCGAGAGGCGGTCGTCGTCCGCGGGGTCGAGGGGCTTGCCGCCCGCTCCTTGCCGCGCCTCGGCGAGGACGTCGAGCGCGAGGCGCGCGGCGAGCTCGCCGAGCTCGGCGTTCGCGGTGCGCCCGCCCGTCTCGGCGACGCGCGTGAGCATGCGGCCCGCGATGTCGACGCGGCGCGCGCCGGCGTGCGCGAGGGCGAGGCGGATGAGCGCGGCGGGGTCGTCCGGCATCAGGTCCTCGAGGACGGTGTACGCGCGCGTCGCGTCCTCGAACCAGCCCTCGTTGCGCAGGCGATCGCCGAGGAACGCGCGCGCCCACGCGTCGTCCGGCGCGCGCTCGCTCAGCTCGCCGAACGCGCGGCGCGCCTCGCCCTCGTCGCCCATGCGGCGGAGCGCCGACGCGCCGTCGGCGAGGAGGCCCGCGTCGGCGAACGGATCGCGCCGCAGCCTGCGCACCTCCTCGGCGAGCGCGGCCTTCGCGTCGGTCGCCTCGAGCAGCGCGTAGAGCCGGCGGTGGAGGCGCGGGTCGTGCGGCGCGATCGCGAGGAAGCGGCGCACGACGGCGAGGCGGCCGGCGTCGTCGTGCGCGGCGTCGTACTGCTTCTTGAAGGCGCCCGCGGGGTAGCGCTCGTCGCCGACCAGCTCACGCTGGATGTAGGCGAGCTCCTCGGGCGTGCGCGCGCGGCGCACGGTCTCGCGGCGCACCAGCGCGGCGGCCTCGCCCTCGCCGGCGGCCTCGAGCGCGCGGGCGATCCCGACGCGCGCGGGCGCCGACTCGTTCGCGCCGAGGGCGAGCTCGAGCAGCGCGCGGCGGTCGGTCCACGTGCCGAGCTCGCACGTGTCCTTCGCCTCGAGGTACACGCGCACGACGTTGTCGATGGCGGCGGCGCGCGACAGGCGCTCGAGCCAGACGCCGCGGCGCAGGGCCGTCGGCAGCGAGGAGGTCGGCGAGCACGTGCGGCCGCGCAGCGTCGAGCGCGGACGGGGGAGCGCGACCGACTCGACCACGGTGAGCTTCACCTTGAGGCCGCTTTCGGGGAAGCCGAGGCCCTGCACGACGACCTCGACGCACCGATCGAGCGCGTCGTCGTCCGAGGTCCGGTCGCCCTTGACGCGCACGGCGCTCGCCTTGCCGTCGCCGTCGAGATCGAGCGACACGACGAGGTTGCCGGAGAGCTCTGGGCGCAGCGCGGCGCGCGAATCGCGGCACGCGCGCACGGCGCCGAGCGCGCCCTGGATGGTGCGCCGCGCGGCGGTCGCGACGCTCTGCTTCAGGGCCGCCTCGTCGTCCTTGCCGGAGAAGTCGTCGCCCTCGAGCGAGGCCGTCGCGAGCGTGCCGCCGTGGCTGCCGCGCGGGGCGAGCGCCGCCGCGAAGCCGCCGTCGGCCTGCATCGCCAGGTCGAGCGCGCGCGTGCCCAGCGTGCTGGCGACGTACGTGTTCGCGCCGGTCGTGAGCCAGCCGGTCCACGGCGTGAGCAAGCCCGCGTGCAGCGCGACGTCGGCCGCCGCCTCGCGGCCCTTGCCCGTCGCCGCGATGTCCTCGACGCGCGCGGAGGCCCACTTGCGGAACACGTCGAGGCCGCGCGGCGCGTCGACGCGAACGATCGCGCGCTCCTCTTCGTGCGCCCCGGCGGCGTCGCGCCAGCGCAGCATGACCGACTTCGGCGTCTCGCCGCGCACGCGACCGACGGCGGTGATCGTCTCGCCCACGGCGACGGCGCGCGGCGCGCGCGGGTAGACGCGCTCGACCTCGGGACCGAACGAGATCGACACGTCGGCGACGGCGGGCTGGAGCGCGCCGCCGAGCAGCGCGATCGCCGTGCGCGCCGCGTCGCTCGAGTCGGCGATCTCGAGCAGCGGACCGGCGCCGCGCACGAGCCCCGAGAGGCCCGCGCGGTTCACGATGGGGCCGACGCCGACGGCGCCGAGGCGCGGCGTGCCGTTCGGACGACGCGCGAGCCGCGCGAGGATCGCGTCGACGGTGCCGTCGCCCACCGTCGGCCAGCCGTCGCCCACGTAGATCACCATGCCCGCGGGCTCGTCGGCCGGCAGCGCGTCGGCGCCGGCCTCGA
>DASYCF010000833.1:0-2136 GCA_036500365.1 Byssovorax sp. | reverse complement strand
CACGTCGAGTTCGATGCACGCCCGCGGCGCCGTCGCGCGGCGGCCGTCGCGCTCGATCGGCGAACCGCGATGCTCTACGACGACGAGCACGTGTTCATCAACGGCGAGAGCCATCGCGCCAGCGGTCGAGACGCGGCGCTGCTGCGCCGCTTGGCGGATCGACGCCGGCTCTCCGCCGCGGCGGTGCGCGCCGCGAGCCCGGAGGCGAAGGCGCTGCTGCGCGCGTGGCTGCGCTCGGGCTGGCTGAGGCCAGAGAGGGACGCGGCGCGCGCGAGCGCACGCCGCTCGGGCTAAGCGGTGCTTGCCGCGTTTGTCAAGGCGGCACGCAAGCGGTGAGATCGTCGCCGGCGAAGCGCCAGCGCGGGCGCTCGGCGTGCACGAAGTCGCTCGCGGTCAAATGCCCGCCGCGCGCGCGAAGCCAATCCTCGACGGTCTGACGCATCAGCGGCGCGCCGGCCGACACCGCGTGCGCCGCCGACGGAACCGCGGCGAACACGGGTCCGAGCACGAGCGAATCGAGTGCCGCGACGGTGACGCGCTCGTCCGCGCCGAGCGGCGCGCCGTTCGCGCGCACGACCTCGACGTCGAGCTCGCCGGTCGCCGAGCACGCGACGCGCGCCTCGACGCCGGAGAGAGCGAGCGCGCCGCGACGATTGCGGCGCACCGCGTCGGCGAGCACGGCGCGCAGCTCCGCGCCCGTGATCGTGAGCGTGAGCAGCCGGTTGTCGAACGGGAACACGTCGTAGAGGCGGCCGAAGACGAGCGGTCCGGCCGGCAGATCGGCCCGCAGGCCGCCGCGCACGTTGTTGTTGATCGCGACGTCGGCGCCGGCGCGCTCGCGCTGCGCGTCGGCGAACAAATTGCCGAGCGGCGAATCCGGCGCGGCGGCGCGCGGGATCGGCGTGTCGAGCACGACGCCGAGCGGCACGGCCTGCAGCGCGTGCACGCGCGCGAGCGCGGGCGCCATCGCGGCCTCGATCGCGGCATCCGAGCTCAGCGGGCGGCCCTCGTAGGATGCGCCCGCGCCGTCAGTCGCGTCGGCGACCGCGTGCGTGCCGGTCACTTCGGTCGGCCGCCCCTCGCAATCGAAGCCCAGCCCCTGCGGCACGCAGATGTCCCGCGGCGGAAAGATCGTCTTCTCGGCGACGGCGCGCGTGCGCCGGTCGAACGCGACGTCGACTCGGCCGAACGCGCGCCCGAGCGCGTACGCCTGCACGATTGCGATTCCGTCGACTTCCTGCTGCACGGCTTGATGCGTGTGCCCGGCCGCGATCACGTCGACGAGCCCGCGCGGCAATCGATGAGCAACCTCGAAGATCTCCGCGTTCGCGTCGCACGACGTGAGGTCGCGCGGCGCGCCGAGCTCCGCGCACGCGCCTCCGGCGTGCGCGACGACGATCACGACTTGCGCGCCGCGCGCACGCAGCGCCGCCGCTTCGCGCGCGACCGTCTCCGCGAGCGGCGCGACCTGCAAGCCTTGCACGTTCGCGCGCAATGTCGCGCGCAGCGCGTCGATCGTCATGATGCCGACGATCCCGACCTTCACGCCGGCGGCGGCGATCAACGTCGACGCGAGCACGTTCGGCCACGCGACGCGCTTAGCAGTAGCGTCGTCGATCAAGTTCGCCGCGAGGAACGGGAACGGCGAGTGCGCCGCGAGCGCCTTGAGCGCGCCGCGCGGATCCGCGTCGGGCCGCTCGCGCGCGCCCGGGCCGTCCGCGGCGCCGAAGTCGAACTCGTGATTGCCGATCGCGATCGCGCTGTAGCCGAGCGCCGCGTACGCGTCGACGACGACGGCGCCTTCGCTCAAGTCCGACTCGACGCCGCCCTGGAACGTGTCGCCCGAGTCGACGAGCAGCAGCGCGCCGCCGTCGTCGGCGCGCGCCGCGCGCAGGTTGCGGACATAACCGCCGAACGCGGCGAGTCCGCCGCGGCCGTCACGCGGCACGAGGTTGCCGTGCAGGTCGGTGGTCGTGACGATCGACAGCGTGACGACGTCCGGCGACGTCGCGGCCGAGGCCGCGCCGCAGACGGCGAGCCCGAGCGCGAGAACCGCGAGCGCCTTCACACGCATGGGGCCGGATTGTAGCGCCCGCAAACGCATGCGAATTCGAGTGCGATAGCTCTTACGGCCGC
>DASYCF010000832.1:0-5622 GCA_036500365.1 Byssovorax sp. | reverse complement strand
CGCCGCGCTGAGGAGGCAAGCGGCTGAGCTTCGACGCGAACGACGCCATACGACGCGGGCGAGCCTGGCACCGCCGCCGCTGAACATCAACCACCGGCGCGGGCGTTCAGCTCACGCGGGCGAAGATCTCGTCGAGCACGGCGTCGGCGCGGCGCACGAGCGTCGCGTAGTCGCCGTCGTTCTCGATCACGTAGTCGGCGGCGGCGACCTTCTTCGCGAGGGGCAGCTGCGCCGCGACGCGGGCGCGCGCCTCCTCGAGCGTCGAGCCGTCGCGTGCCATCGCGCGCTCGAGCTGGAGGGGCTCGGGCACCGAGACGACGACCAGCGGCCTGAACACGTCGGCAGCGCCCGTCTCCACGAGCAGCGCCGCCTCGTAGCACGCGAGCCTCGCCCCGCCTGCGGCGAGCCCGGCGGCGATCTCGGCCGTTCGCTGCGTGATGCGCGGGTGCAAGATCGCGTTCAGCGCACGGCGCCGCGTCGGATCGGCGAACGCGACGGCGCCGAGCGCCTTGCGATCGAGCGCGCCGTCGGCCCCGAGCACGCCGGGGCCAAACTCGGCGACGACGGCGGCGAGGCCGTCCGTGCCGGGCTCGACGAGCTCGCGCGCGAGCTGGTCCGCGTCGATGACGGGCACGCCGCGCTCACGAAACCGAGCCGCGACGGTGCTCTTTCCGGACGCGAGCCCGCCGGTCAGGCCGAAGAGCAGCACGTCAACGCCACGGCGCCGCGAGCTCGCCCGCGAGGACGGCGGCGGCGGGCGGGGCGGCGGTCATCGCGGCGGCGTAGCGGCCGAGCGACTGCTGCATGCGTCCGATCGCCCACGCGAGCACCTCGCCGTGATCGAACGCCAGGATCGCGGTCTCGCCGCCGTCGCGCACGACGCCGCGCGCGAAGCCCGTGAGCTCGATCTCGAGCCACCGCGCGTCGGCCGCGTCGTCGCCGCCCTTCACCCTTTGCGCGTGCTCCCACGTGAGCGCGGTGAGGAAGGCGACGCTCACGATCCAGCCCCGCGGGTCGCGGCCGACGCCCGTGAAGGCGCCGATCTGCTCGAGGGCGACGCCCGTCAGGCCGGTCTCCTCCTCGAGCTCGCGGGCGGCTGCGCGCTGCGCGTCCTCGCCCTGCTCGACGAAGCCGCCGGGGAACGCCCACGAACCCGCGAACGGCTCGCGCGCGCGGCGGATCACGAGGACGCGGAGCCTGCCCGTCGGGTCGAGCGTGAACGCGACGACGTCCGCGGTCAGCGAGGGCTTCGGGTAGTCGGTCACGCGAGCGCCTCGGCGACGGTCGTCATGCGCACGCCTGCGGCCTTCATCTCGTCGAGCGCGGCGCGCGTGCCCGCGTCGGTGATGCCGGCGATGGCGTCGGTCACGAGGGCGGCGCGGTAGCCGCGCTCGCGGAGGCCGAGCGCGGCGGCCTTCACGCAGTAGTCGGTCGCCACGCCGTAGACGATCGCCTCGAGATCGCCGCCGAGGCCGCGGACGAACGCCTCGAGGAAGCGCTCGGCGAGCGGGTTGGCGAAGAGGCTGTACACCTCCTTCTCGAAGTAGACCGCGTGCGTCGCGCCGCGCGTGAGCTCGTCGATCACCGGGGCGAGGTTCGCGTCGTCGACGTTGGGCGCGAAGCGAAAGCGCGGCGGGAGCGTGCCGTCGACCTTGAGCCAGCCGGGCGTGCCCTTCACGCAGTGATCGGGGAAGTTCGGCTTCTCGCCGTTCGGTCCGCGGCGCTCGTTGCTCGCGAACTCCCAGGCGTCCCACGCGTGCGAGTCGACCGAGCCGACGATCGGGATCCCCACCTCGACGGCGCGCCGTGTGAGCGCGCGGAACGCGTCGTTCGGCGAGCCAGCGACGAACAGCGAGCCCGCGGGCTCACAGAAATCACGTTGCACGTCGACGTCGACGAAGATGCGCGCGGTCACGTGTCGGCTCCTTGCGAGGGTTCATGTCCCGCGACCTCGGCGCGGACGCGTTCGACGAGGTCGGCGAGCCGAGGCGAGATATTGGGCGTGAAGAGGCCGTGCCGCGTCGGCGACGCGTCGTCGTCGAGGTCGAGCAGCTCCGTCGGCAACGACGCGACGCCGCCGCGGACGCGCGCGCGCACGGCGTCGAGCGGCTCGGGCGGCGCGACGCGCGCGCCGGCGCGCAAGACGGGGACGAGCAGCGGCGTCGCGCCCTCGGCCAGCGGCTCGTCGACGAGCGAGATCACGTCCTCCGCGAGCTTGCCGCCGCGCAGCGTGCGCTGCACCTGGTGCGCGCCGGGCAGCGTGGCCTTGCCCTCGCTGAACTTCGCGATCGGGCGCGCGCCCTCGCCGTCGCCCCGGTCGAGCGCGACGAGCTTGTAGACGCCGCCGAGCGCGGGCGCGTCGATAGAGCAAACGAGATCGGTGCCGACGCCGTACGTGTCGATCGGCGCGCCGGCGCGGCGGAGCTTCGCGATCTTGTACTCGTTGAGATCGCCCGACGCGACGATGCGCGTGTGCTTGCATCCGTGCGCGTCGAGGATCTCGCGCACGGCGCGGCTCAGCGCGAGGAGGTCGCCCGAGTCGAGGCGGACGCCGCGGAGCTTGTCTCCGGCGATGCGCGCCGCCCGCTCCGCGCCGCGCAGCGTGTCGTACGTGTCGATGAGCAGGATCGACGCGCTCGGGAACACGGCGACGTACGAGGCGAACGCGGCCTCTTCGCTCGGGTGCGCCATGGTCCACATGTGCGCGGCCGTCCCCGTGACGGGCAGGCCGAAGCGCATGCCGGCGGCGACGTTCGACGTCCCGGCGAACCCGGCGGCGCAGGCCGCGCGCGCGGCGTCGAGCGCGGCGGCCTCGTGCGTGCGGCGCGTGCCGAACTCGATGCACGCCGCGTCGCCCGCCGCGTGCACGACGCGCGCGGCCTTCGTCGCGATCATCGTCGCGTGGTTGATCACGCTGAGCAGGAACGTCTCGACGAGCTGCGCCTCGACGATAGGGCCGGTGACCCGCAGGATCGGCTCGTTCGCGAAGGCGATGGTGCCCTCGGGCATCGCGTCGACGTCGCCCGTGAAGCGCAGGCCGGCGAGGTAGTCGCAGAACGCGGGCGTCATCGCGTCGCGGAGCGCCGGGATCGTCTTCAAGTAGTCGATCGACGCAGACGAGCAGCGCAGCTCCTCGAGGTAGTCGAGCGCGCGCGCGAGGCCCATCGTCACGAGGTACCGGCGACGCTGCGGGAGCCTGCGCACGAAGAGCTCGCACGTCGCGCGCGCCCCGCGCATGCCGCGATGGAAATAGCCGGCGGCCATCGTGAGCTGATAGAGGTCGGTGCGCAGCGCGTCGTCCACGCGGTGACGTGTAGGTGTGCCACCGCGCCGGGTCAACGCGCGCACCTCGGCCATGTATGCTCGCGCGCATGACCGCTCGCATCCTCGACGGCAAGGCGATCGCGCAGAAGGTCCGCGACGAGGTGCGCGCCTCCGTGGCCGCGTTCGTCGCCGCCCGAGGCCGCGCGCCTGGCCTCGACGTGGTGCTCGTCGGCGACGATCCCGCGAGCCGCGTCTACACGCGGAGCAAGGAGAAGGCGTCGAACGAGGTCGGCATGCGCGGCCGCCTGCACGAGCTCCCCGCAGACACGACGGAGGACGCGCTGCTCGCGCTCATCGCCGAGCTCGACGCCGACCCCGCCGTCGACGGCATCCTCGTGCAGCTCCCGCTGCCGAAGCACATCCGCGAGCAGCGCGTGCTCGACGCGGTCGACCCGGCGAAGGACGTCGACGGCTTCCACCCGATCAACGTCGGCAAGCTCGTGAGCGGGCGACCCGCCCTCGTCGCGTGCACGCCGCGCGGGTGCATGCGCCTGCTCGCCGAGACCGGCGTCGCGCTCGCGGGCGCGAACGCCGTCGTCGTCGGCCGCAGCAACATCGTCGGCAAGCCGATGGCGCACCTGCTCCTCGCCGAGAACGCGACGGTCACGATCGCGCACTCGAAGACCCGCGACCTCGCCGCCCTCTGCCGCACCGCCGACGTGCTGATCGCCGCCGTCGGCCGCGCGCGCATGATCGGCGGCGACTTCGTGAAGGAGGGCGCCGTCGTCATCGACGTCGGCATCAACCGCAACGCCGCGGGCAAGCTCGAGGGCGACGTCGACTTCGGGCCGGCGAGCGCCCGCGCCGCGTGGATCACCCCGGTGCCCGGCGGCGTAGGCCCGATGACGATCGCGTCGCTGCTCGAGAACACGGTGCGCGCCGCGCGCGCCCGCGAGGGCCTCGGCTGACCGTCAGCGCGAGCGCTTGCCCTTCTTCTTCCACAGGTCGGCGATCCACTCCTCGACGTCGTCGACCTCGCTCGGGATCGACGACGACAGGTTCTGCATACCCTTCTCGGTGACGAGCACGTCGTCCTCGATGCGCACGCCGATGCCGCGGTACTTCTCGGGCACGGTGAGGTCGTCGAGCTGGAAATAGAGGCCGGGCTCGACGGTGAGCACCATGCCGGGCTTCAGCTTGCCGAACTTGTAGGCCTCCTGCCGGGCGAGCGCGCAGTCGTGCACGTCGAGGCCGAGCATGTGGCTCACGTTGTGGAGCGAGTAGCGGCGGTAGAACTGGTGCTCGTCCTTGAGCGCCTCGTCCGCGCTCGCCAGGATGCCGAGCTCCTCGAGCCCCTGGGCGAGCACGCGCATCGCGCAGCGGTTCGGCTCCATGAAGTCGTTGCCCGGCTTGACCGCCTTGAACGCGGCCTTCTGCGCGGCGTAGACGAGCTTGTAGATCTTCCGCTGCGGGTTCGAGAACTCGCCGCCGATCGGCAGGGTCCTGGTGATGTCGGCGGTGTAGAGCGAGTTGCCTTCGACGCCGGCGTCGAGGAGGAGGAGCGTGTCGCGGTCGAGCCGGCCGTCGTTCCTGGTCCAGTGGAGGACGCAGGCGTGGGGCCCCGAGGCGGCGATGGTGCCGTACCCGACGTCGTTGCCCTCGACCCGGGCGCGGAGGTTGAAGATGCCCTCGACCTCGCGCTCGCTCCTGGCGTTGCGGAGGGCCTTGATCACGTCCTCGAAGCCCTTGCGCGTCGACTCGATCACCGCGCGGAGCTCGGCGATTTCCAGGTCGTCCTTGATGAGGCGCATCTCCGCGAGGTGGGTCGCGAGCTGCTTGTCGCGCTCGGCCTCGGGGATCTGATCGTCGACGGCGAGGTCGAAGCCGCGGACGACGCGGGTCGGACGCGTCGCGCCGGCGCGGAGCGACGCCAGGAATTCGGCGAGGCTGCCGAGCGGCTCGCACGCGTGGATGCCGTAGCGCGCCAGGCTCTGCGGGACGCCGAGGCGCGGACCGACCCAGAGCTCGCCCTTGACGCGATCCGTGAAGAAGGTCGGATCGCTCCGCCCCGGGTTCGGCTCGACGAAGAGGATGTCCTTGTGACCGCCACCCTCTTGCGGCTGCATCACCAGCACGCAGTCGGGCTCGACGTTGCCCGTGAGGTAGTAGAAGTCGCTCGCCGGTCGAAACCGGAAGTTGGTGTCGTTCGAACGAACCTTTTCGTGGCCGGTCGGGATGATCAGCGTCTCGGCCGGGAAGGCTCGCGAGAGCGCCCGCCGCCGCGCGGCGAAGGCGTCGTGGTTGGCGATCGGCTCGGGCAGCGCGTCGTCCGCTGGCCGCCAGCGATCCAGCATGAAC
>DASYCF010000831.1:0-8963 GCA_036500365.1 Byssovorax sp. | reverse complement strand
GAGGTGGCGTCGCTTGATGCCCGTGCGCTCGACGATCCACGAGTCGGTGGTGTCGACGAGCTTCTCGAGCTCTGCGTTCGGGACGACGCGCGCCGGCGTGTAGTGCCCGGTGCCGAGGATGCGGCTCTTCGGAGCGCTCGCCGACGTGTTCATGACAATCGACCTCGGCTCGAGGCGCCTCCCGCGCGTCGCGGAGCGCGATCACGGCCGGCGACGCTGGAAGCGGTGCGGCTAGCTCTTGGCGGCGACGACCTTGCGGCCCTTGTAGAAGCCGCAGGAGGCGCACGCGCGGTGCGGCAGCGTCGCCTCCCCGCAGCGATCGCAGGCGATCAGCTGGACGGGGACGACCTTGTCGTGTTGGTGGCGGCGCATGTCGCGCTTGCTGGGGGTCGTTTTCCTCTTCGGGACGGCCACGGGGCTACTCCTTCTTGGTCTTCTTCTTCGGCGGACGCGAGGCTTGCTTCGGCGGGGCCGCGGGCGCGGCCGGGAGGCGATCCCGCAGCGCCGCGAGCGGCGAAAGGCGGGGATCGACCGGCGGCGCGGGCGCGTCGGCCGCGTCGTCGGGGGCGCGACGGATACCCGGACAGGTCTCGGAGCACAAGGGGAAGTTGGGCAGCTCGAGGAGCAACGCCTCGCGGACGAACCCGTCGAGCACGACGACCTCGCCGTCGTACGTGTCGTGCTCGGCCTCCTCGGCGCTGAACTCGTACTCTTCCTCTTCCTTCGGCTTGGCCTTGAACGCCTTCGCGCGCGCGGGATCGGCGCCGTTCGCCGCCTTCGTCGCGGCGGGGTGCGGCTTCTTGCCGTGGTGACGCGCGTCGGCGGTCGGCGCGGGGCTCAAGAGGAGCGAGAGCTCGCCCTCGACGTCGATCGGCGCGGGGTCGAGGCAGCGGGCGCACGGGAGCGTGAGCTTGGCCGTGGCCTTGCCGCGGACGACGATCTCGTCCGGGCCCGAGCGCGACAGGCGCGCCGTCACGTGGCCCGGCTCGCGCGCGGCGGCGTCGGCGTCGGCGAGCTCGGCGACGAGCCAGGCGGGCGGCAGCTCGCGCTCGACCGTCGTCCCGGCGGAGTCGATGTCGGCGGCGGTGACGGAGAGGAGCGGCGGCATCTCGATGGCTCGGCGTTGCGAAAGGGGCGGGATGGCTACCGCGCCGCGCGCCTCCGCGCAAGCGACGACGGTCGGCGCCCGCGCTGTTTTCGGCTACGAGGCGGTCCCTTGCCCGAGCCCCGCCCCGCCGCGCCATCGACGTCGACGTGGACGCTGACGCGCGCCTCGCGCCTCGCGCTCGCGATCTACGCCGGTGTCACGGTGGCGATGCTCGTGACGGCGGGCGCGGCGCGGCTCTCGACGCACACGCCCTACGACCACTTCGCGCTGCTCGCCGAGGCGTGGCTCCACGGGCGGCTCGACCTCGGCGGCCCGCCGCCGGCGTACGCGCACCACAACGACTTCGCGGAGCTCGGCGGCAAGACGTTCGTGAGCTTCCCGCCCTTCCCTGCGCTGCTCATCGCGCCGCTCGTCGCGCTCTGCGGGAGCGCGGAGCGGACGCCGGACGCGCTCTTCTTCGGGCTGTTCACGGGCGTCGGCCCCGCGTTCCTGTTCCTCGCGCTCGAGCGGCTCCGCGAGGCGCGGCGCGTCGCGACGAGCGAGCGCGAGAACGTCGGCCTCGCGCTCCTGTTCGCGTTCGGCACGGTCTACTGGTTCTCGGCCGTGCAAGGGACGGTGTGGTTCGCGGCGCACGTCGTCGGCGTCGCGCTCGCGTGCGTGTATGCGTGGGCGGCGATCGACGCGCGGCGCCCGGTCGTCGCCGGCGTGGCGCTCGCGCTCGGCTTCGCCACGCGCACGCCGCTCGGGTTCGCGTTCCCGCTGTTCGCGTTCGAGGCGCTGCGCGTGAGCGACGTCGACCTCGGCTGCCTGCCGGATCGCGGCGATCGGCGTCGCGGGGGCGACCTCCGTCGGGCCGCGCGCCTCTTCGCCGTGTTCGCCGCGCCCGGCTTCGTCGTGACGGCGCTCCTCCTCTGGCACAACGCCGCGCGCTTCGGCGATCCGTTCGAGTTCGGCCACAAGCTCCTCGCCGTCGCGTGGCGCGCGCGCATGCAGCGCTGGGGGCTCTTCTCGTTCCACTACCTCGGGCGAAACCTCGCCGTCGCGCTCGCGGGGATGCCGTACTTCGGCGGCGGCGCGCCGCTGCAGATCAACGGCCACGGCCTGGCGCTCTGGATCACGAGCCCGTTCTACGCGTGGGCGATCTGGCCGCGGCGCACGGGCGCGCTCTTCTGGGCGCTCGCCTTGACGGCGGCCGCCGTCGCGCTGCCGTCGCTGCTCTATCAAAACAGCGGCTGGCTCCAGTTCGGCTACCGGTTCTCGAACGACTACGCGCCGTTCCTGGTGCTGCTCGTCGCGGTCGGTCGGCGCCGCCTCGGCGACGCGTTCTGGGCGCTCGGCGCGGTCGCCGTCGCGGTGAACCTGTTCGGCGCGGTGACGTTCGGGCGCGAAGGGTACGAGCGCTACTACTTCGTCGACCCGACGCAGAAGGTGCTCGTCCAGCCGGACTGAGCGCGCTCAGCGCACCCCGGCCTCGAGCACCTCGCGGCGGTAGATGCCGATCGCGGACGCGAACACGGTCATCACGATGGGGCCGGCGATGATCCCCGGCGCGCCGAGGATCTCGACGCCGCCGACGAGGCCGATGATGAAGAGCAGCGGGTGCGAGCGGCTCTCCTTTCCCGCGAGCACGGGGCGGAGGCCGTAGTCGACGAGCCCGCTCGTGATCACGAAGCCCCACACGATCTCGAAGACGCCGGCGCCGATGTGGCCCGTCGCCATGAGGCCGATCGCGACGGGCAGCCACACGAGCATCGTGCCGACGACGGGGATGAAGGACGCGAAGAACGTGGCGACGCCGAGCAGCAGCGGGCGCGGAACCGACATGATCGCGTAGCCGGCGCCGCCGAGGAGGCCCTGGCAGATCGCGGCGAGGACGCTGCCGATCAGCGTGCCGCGCCCGACCTTGCGGAACTCGTCGACGAGCTCGCGCGTCGTCCGCGGGTGGAGGGGCAAGAAGAGCTCGAGCCTGCGCTCGATGGGCTTCGGGTCGCGGAGCACGTGGAACGCCGTGAGCACGGCGATGAGCGCGCCCGCGATCGACGAGAACGTCGAGCCGAGCACGAGGCTCACGAACGCGGTCACCGTCTCGGCGGCGCGGTCGGAGACCCTCGAGATGCGCTCCGTGATGACCTCGCGCGAGACGCCGAATGCCGAGAGCGATCGCTCGAGGCTCGGCCACGGCTCGTGCTGGGACGCGCTCGGCAGCCACTCCTTGAACGCGGCGACGCCGCTCGCGGCCTCGTTCGCGAGGACGAGGAGCACGCCGACGAGCAAGCCCGTGATCGCGAGCGTGACGACCGTGAGCACGAGCGTCGCCGCGAGCGCGCGGCGACCGCCGAGCGCGCGCACGAGCCGTTGATGCACCGGCTCGACGGCGAACGCGGTGAGGAGGCCGAACAGGAGCCCCGACCACATCGCCGACGCGATCCACGCGGCCGCGGCGCACGCGATGAGCGCGACGACGACGACGCTCGCCTGTTGCACGCGCCGATCGCCGACCGGCGGGGCCGGCAGGCTGGGCGTGTGATCGGCGCGCTCCGAGCTCACCGGCCCGGTCGTGTCGCGCAGCCGCACCGACGGCGGCGCAGGATCCATCGCCGAGTTGTAAAAGAGCGCACGCCGCGCGTCTACGGGCGCGCCGCGGCGACGGCCTTCATGCCGCGCGCGTTTTCGAGTACCGGGCCCCCATGGAGCATGCGCTGCTCGACCCGCAGGCGATCGAGCTCGGCCTGCGCCGCGTCGCGGCAGAGATCGCCGAGCGCGGCCGGGCGAACGAGGGGACGCGCCGCAAGGGCGAGCTCGCGCTCGTGGGGATCCGGCGCGGCGGCGAGCCGTTGGCCGCCCGCCTGTCGGTCCTGCTCGGCGAGGCGCTCGGCGTCGCGCCGCCCATCGGCTCGATCGACATCACGATGTACCGCGACGACGCGGCGACGGCGCTCCCGAACCCGCGCATCGGCCCGAGCAAGATCCCGTTCGACGTCGAGGGGCGCCGGGTCGTCCTCGTCGACGACGTGCTCTACACGGGCCGCACCAACCGCGCCGCGGTCGACGCGCTGCTCGACTACGGGCGGCCGCAGCGCATCGAGCTCGCCGTGCTCGTCGACCGCGGCGGGCGCGAGCTCCCCATCCAGCCCGACTACGTGGTGCGCGTCGTCGAGCTCACCGGCGCCGAGCGCGTCGAGGTCGTCGAGAAGGGCGGCGAGCTCTGGGCGACGCGCGTCGCGGCCGACGGCGGGGCGGCGTCGTGAGCGCGCCGCCCGACGCGCGGCACCTCCTCGGCATCGAGGGGCTCGATCGCGAGGCCATCACCTCGTACCTCGACGCCGCCGAGTCGCTCTTCGAGGTGTCGCGCCGCAGCGTGCGCAAGGTGCCGACGCTCCGGGGCAAGACGGTCATCAACCTGTTCTACGAGGCGTCGACGCGCACGCGCACGTCGTTCGAGCTCGCCGGCAAGCGCCTCTCGGCGGACGTCATCAACGTGAGCGTGTCGACGTCGAGCGCGACCAAGGGCGAGACCCTGCTCGACACCGTGAAGAACCTCGAGGCGATGCGCCCCGACGTGGTGGTGGTGCGCCACCCCGCGTCGGGCGCGCCGCATTTCGTGGCCGGTCGCGTCGGCTGCGCGGTCGTCAACGCGGGCGACGGCCTGCACGAGCACCCGACGCAGGCGCTCCTCGACGCGTTCACGATCCGCCGCGCGAAGGGCCGCATCGAGGGGCTCACCGTCGCGATCTGCGGCGACGTCGCGCACAGCCGCGTCGCGCGGTCGAACGCGCACCTGCTCGGCACGATGGGCGCGCGCGTCCGCTTCGCCGCGCCGCGCACGCTCCTGCCCGCCGGCGTCGAGCAGCTCGGCGTCGAGGTGTTCGACCGGCTCGAGCCCGCGCTCGACGGCGCCGACGTCGTGATGATGCTGCGCGTGCAGCGCGAGCGCCTCGACGGCGCGTTCCTGCCCTCGACGCGCGAGTACAGCCGCATGTTCGGCCTCAACGCCGCGCGCCTCGCCCTCGCGAGGGCCGACGCGATCGTCATGCACCCCGGGCCGATGAACCGCGGCGTGGAGATCGATCCCGCGATCGCCGACGGCGCGCGGAGCGTGATCCTCGATCAGGTCGAGGCCGGCGTCGCCGTGCGCATGGCGGTCCTCTGGCGGCTCGCGGCGGACCCCCATCCGCCGTCTTGACGTTGACGCCTGCTCAGCCGCGTCTCGTGGGCCGGCCGGCGCGCGCGGCGTCGAAGACGCACGTGACGCCGCGGGCGCGGTAGCGCGTTCGTAGATAGCGGACGTTGCGCTGCGTGCTGCCGATTGTCAGGGCGACGTCGAATGTGCTCCCACCGTCGTCGAGGGCGAGGAGCGCCCGCGCTCGTTGGACCGCGCGTTCGGGCGGCCGTTCGTGCGGCTCCCTCGCGCTGACCAGATCGGTGAGAAACGCGCGCGTCGGGCGTAAGGGAAAAGACTTTTCGTCAAGGGAAAGAACTTCTTCAAGAGGCAATCGGCCATCGGACAACCGGATTCCACGCCCGGGCTCGGTGTGAACGAGATCGCGAGCGCTGCCGAGGGCGTCGCGCAGGCGACGTACGACGGTGCCGAGCAGGTCGTGACCCGGGTCGCGCGGACAGCCCGCGACGCGGCGCAGCTCGGCGCGCGAAACAAGCTCCCCGTCGGCGCGGGCGAGCGCGTACAGCACGCGGAACAGCTGCGGCGAGAGGCGGGCTTCGACACCGGCGACGCTCACGCAGGAGGTCATCGCGTCGAGCTCGAGCGGCCCCCACCGGACGATGGAGGAGGTGGGCAGCCATGCCGAAGAGCATTGTCGTGTTCGACGAGTACGTCCCAGCGGGTACGACGGCGTACACCAGCGACCGGTTCGACGCCGTCATGGGGATGCACGACGAGCTCTCGTTCCACGCCCTGATCGATGACGTGAGCGGCTCGGGATCATTCGACTGTTGGATCCTCGTAAGCGCCGACCAGCGGCTGTGGCTCCAGCGCAACGACTCGGACCAGAGCTGTCCGCCGCCACTCAACCCTTCCCTCGCGGCAGGCGACATGCACGTCGATACGCTCGCGACGACTGGCGTGAACACCCGCGTCTTCTCCGACGCTTGCCTGGCCATCACGCGGGCCGGATCGGTCTTCACGATGGGCGGGCCCGTGCCGGCGTTCTTGCGGCTTGCCGTGCAGCTCGGCAGCGCGGGCGCCCACGTGCGGATCCACTACTGCGGTCGCGGACACCTGGACTGAGGCCGACTTCGCATGCTGATCCAGAACCTCAAGGTGTTTGACGATTACGTCTCTCCGACAACGGTGACGCTGTCCAGCGACAGGTGGAACGCGGCGCTCGGCCGCTGCAGCGCGATTCACGTCACGTCCGTGATCGACGACATCGGGCCCACGGGGACGGGGACTTTCGACCTCTGGCTGATCGAATCTTCCGACAACCGGAACTGGTTCCTGCGCACCGCGAACGAGGCGGCGCTCTCCAACAACCCGGGCACCGGCGACATCAAAATCCCGAGCCTCGCCTCCGGCGCGCAGTACGTGCGCACCTTCGCCGACGCGTGCCGCGGCATCACGCTTCGTGGGAGCACCATCACTGGGCCGCTGCTCCCTTTCATCCGCATCTCCGTGTACACGACCGTCGTCCGCGCCCGCGTGCAGGTCCACGTGGCTTGTCGCGGGCCCGCGCGGTGAACGGCACGACGGACAAGAGGCTTCAACGACCATTGGAAAAATGAGGATCCATGCGCCAGTCGACCCATGTAATCTTTGACGAATTCATCCCGAAGTCCACGACGACGACTACGCCCGTATACACGGGCGCGCAGCACAACGCGCAGCTCGGGCGGCACAACCAGCTCGGCGTGCACGCGGTCATCGACAACCTCACGCCGAACACGAGCGGCACGACGCGCAACCTGCTCTGCTACCTCGAGGTGAGCAACGACGGTCGAAATTGGATCCAGCGCTCGAATCAGGAGAGCACCGGCGGGACGCCCGCGAGCACGGACGCCGAACTGCTCCTCAGCTTCGGCAGCTCCGACACGACGGTCCAGCGCTACTGGTCCGACGCGTGCGAAGGCAAGAGCATTCAGAACGGCTCCCCGACCATCACCGGTCCGTTGCTCGGCTTCGTCCGGGTTCGGATGTTCTTCGACGACGCGACCGTCGCCGGGCATCTGCGCCTGACCGTCGTTCAGCGCGACATGTAGCGTCCGCGGCTCGAGGAGCATCAACATGGCCGATCCGAAGGTCACGGGACACAATGTCGAAGGGTGGCACAGGGCCAACGCCATTCGAGGTGCATATCAAGACGACGAGGTCACGGGGAAGGACCCACTGGCCATCTTCGACGAGCTCCTGCCGACCGGCTCCGACTACGCAAAGCCGAAGTTCACGAGCATCGCCTTCAACAAGGCCCTGGCCGCGCAGAACAGGCTCGAGCTCTCCGTGCGTGTGGATGACGTCGTCGGACCGGACACGACGATGTTCCTGTACGTCTTTGTCGAAACGTCGGCCGACGGCCGTCGTTGGATTCAACGCTCGAATCAGACCAACATCTTCGATACCGATGACGCCGATATCACTGTCGCTTCGGCGGCCTCGTATTCGACGGTGGCGTACTGGTCGGATGCTTGCGTGGGCCAGTCGAAGTTCAACGGGTTCTTCCCGACCTCCGCCGGTCCCCTGCTGTCGTACGTACGTCTGCGTCTCTTCTTCGACGCGGTCGACTGGGCGGCGCACGTGCGAGTGTATGCGCACGGCGCGCATCGAAAGAAGGGGGCTTCGACGTGATCCGCGACGTCGTCCTGGCGTTCGACGCCTGGGTTGGAGCGGGCGAATATCAGCGCTCGAGCGACAAGGTCGCCCTTCGCCTGGGGCGCTACGAGATGCTGGCAGGGCAAGCCACGTTCGACACGTTCGGCGGCGCTGGGGACGCGGTCGTCGGTATCGCCCTCTTTCACTCGGCGAATGGCCACGACTGGATCGATGCGGCGATGGGGACGTCGGGCGTCATCAGCACGGATGGCAGCACCCCCAATACGCTCTACTTCTACAGCGCGAGCCCCATCCTCCCCTTCGTCCAGGTGAGGGTCACGTCCAGCATCGCGGCGCATGCGCGGATCTACGCGGTGCTTCGCGACCCCAGCGATTGAGAGGCAGCCTTGCTACGGGATCACTTCATCGCGCTGGACGAGGCGGTCGTCACGGACGGGGACTACGTGAGCTCCGACCGATTCGACGGTCGACTTGCCGCATACGATCTCCTTGGGCTCTACATGGAGCCGAGGTGCGCGTCGCTCGGCGAGCCGTGGCAGATCGACACCGCGCTCCAGACCTCGGGCGACGGCGTTCACTGGGTGGACGTAGCGGGCAGTGAGTTCAGCGTGACCAACTCCGCCTTGCCCCTCAACGGGGCCTTCAACGCGTGGGACGGAATGACCAGCCCGTTGATGCAGTTCGTACGCATCACGCTCCACAGCGGCTCCGGCGCCGTCGACGGCTGCGTACGCGTCTACGCCACGCTCCGGGACCAGGGCGGCGGGAAGCCGAACATCGCCACGGGGGGTCGCCGTGCTCCGTGACCACTTTCTGATCTTCAACGACTTTCTCATCGGAGACTCGGAGGCGTTTGGAGAGTCGGTCTACGACCGCACGAGCGACGCGTTCGCCGCTCGGCTTGCAGCCTACGATCTCCTGTCGGTGTTCGTCGTGATGGAGGACCATGGCGGCGGCTCCGGCACGCTGAGCGTGAAGTACGAGACGTCGGGCGACGGGGTGGAGTTCAGCGACAAGGACGACGTGAACCTCATCGACGAGTATCCCTGGATCGCGAACGCGACGACGACGGTG
>DASYCF010000830.1:0-3207 GCA_036500365.1 Byssovorax sp. | reverse complement strand
TCGGGATTCCGTCAGCCGGACCACCGCTCGAGCTCGGCGAGATCGGCGGGCTCGAGGAACACGGCGACCTCCTCGAGCGCGCCCGCGCGGTTCGGCGGCGCGCCGAGGCGGATCGCGGCCGCGCGCGCCGTCGCCGCGACGACGGGGTGCGGCGACGTCGCCAGCCGAAGGAGCTCGGGCGTGAGCGCGCGCGCCTGGAGCTCGCCCGCGACGAGCGCCGCGAACGCGCGAGGATCGGCGCCGTCGTGCGCGTCGCTCAGCACGTGGCGCAAGAGCGCGATGGTCTCCGGGGCGGCGGCGCGCGACGCCACGTCGCGGTATCCGCCCGGCGCGAGCGACAGGCGATCGGCGCCGTCGGCCGAGCCGCAGAGCTCGCGCGCGCGGCCGAGGAGCTCCTCGACGACGGCGTCCGTCGGTCCGTCGCCGACCGAGGCCTCGCCGTCGAGATCACCCGCGAGCGGGCGCGACGCCTCGTCTGCGTACGCCTCGAGGTTCGCGGTGAGGCCCTCGAGCCCGGCCTCGCCGAACGTGCGCCCGGCGAGCACCTCGCGGCCGACGCGCACGGTGACGACGCTCTCGAGCGCGGCGGGCGTGCCGCCCTGCATCGCGTGCGACGTGACCACCTCGACGCGACGGATCGCAGGCCAGCGCAGGATGCGCGGCTCGGTCTCGGGCGTGACGACGATGCCCCAAGGCGTGATCGCCATCGGCAGCGCGCGCGCGCCGAGCGGCAGACGCACCGCGCCCGTGCCGTGCCCGAGCGCCAGGGCACCTGCGCCGACCATGCCGACGGCCAGCGCGAGCGCGCCGGGCTGGTGCAGCGCGTACCCCACCGCGCCGCCGACGAGCCCGCACGCGACCGCCGCCCTTCCCACCGCGGCGAAGCCCGACTCCGGGCGCGGCAGGAGCCACACGTAGCGAAAATCCGGCGGCGGGGCACGACGAGGCACGACCCCTTGAATGTATTCGGCCGGCCCCTCCGATGCCAGGTCGACGCGCGGCCAAACTGGCCTCGTCGACGCCGCGCGGGTTGACGGAGGCGAGCACGGTCCCAACGTTGGGTAGTGGAGCGCTGCGACGCCTCGAGCCGCGCGATCCGAAGAAGGAGGAACGCCATGTCGCTCGCACGAGCGCTCGTTCTCGGCCCGCTGCTGCTCGCGGGTATTTCCGTCGCTTCGGCGGCGTCGGCGCAGGATGCCAAACTGCCCGTCTCGCGGCCGCAGGCCCTCACCTTGAACCTCGGCGACGTCGCCGCGCAGCCCGTCGTGCTCGGGCACGCCTGGGTGCAGGTCGTCGACGCGGAGCTCCGCGCTGTCCGTGATTTGCCGCGTCCGCGCGAGGCGCTCGCGAGCGCCCTGCCGGCGCGCCTCGCGCCGCTCTTCCCGCTGCCCCGCGCGGCGCAGGTCGTGGACGCGGCGCAGCCGGGCCTCGTCCTCCTCGAGGGCGACGCGGTGGCGCCCACCTGGGCCGACCTCCGCGGCGAGAGCTTCGTCGTCGGTGCGTTCAGCACGCCGCTCCCGTGGAAGAACCCGTAGAGGCGCCGAGTCGCCCATCATCTCGCCCGGGAGTCCTCGGTTGACAACGCGGCGTCGCGCCCACAGCTACGCGCGATGTCCCTCCTGTCGGGCCTGCGGCTCGAGCGCGCGCGAGCGTCCAAGCAGTTTCGCGACGGGCGCTTCCACAACGAGACCGGCGCGACCGTGGCGCTCAAGGGCAGCTCGTTGCCCGTGATCGGCGAGTTCTTCTTCGGCGGCCGCGCGCGCGTCCCGAGGTCGCCGCTCCCCGTCACGAGCCCGCTCGAGGGGTGGGCGCAGCCCGTCGGCCGCTCGGGCCTCCGCGTCACGTGGCTCGGCCACAGCACGACGCTGCTCGAGATGGACGGCGTCCGCGTGCTCACCGATCCCGTGTTCGGCGCGCGCGCCTCACCGGTGTCGTTCGCGGGGCCGAAGCGCTTCCACCCGACGCCCGCGTCGATCGACGAGCTGCCGGAGCTCGACGCGATCCTCCTGTCGCACGACCACTACGATCACCTCTGCATCGAGAGCCTGCGGCTGCTCGCGCGGCGCGCGACGACCATCGTCACGTCGCTCGGCGTCGGCGCGCGGCTCGAGCGCCTCGGCTTCGAGCCCGCGCGCATCGTCGAGCTGGACTGGTGGGAGGAGCGCTCGATGCTCGCCGGCAAGCTCTCGTTCACCGCCACGCCCGCGCAGCACTTCTCGGGGCGCTCCCTCGGCGATCGCAACGCGACGCTCTGGTCCTCGTGGGTCGTGCGCACCGACCGCCACCGCGTGTTCTTCTCGGGCGACACCGGCCTCACCGAGGCGTTCCGCGACGTCGGCCGGCGCCTCGGGCCGTTCGACCTGACGCTGCTCGAGATCGGCGCCTTCCACCCTGCTTGGGGCGACATCCACCTCGGCCCCGAGAACGCGCTCACGGCGTTCGAATGGCTCGGAGGCGGCGCGCTCCTGCCCGTGCACTGGGGCACGTTCGACCTCGCGCTCCACGCGTGGGACGAGCCGGCGGAGACGCTGCTCGCGCTCGCCGAAGCGAGGGGCGCGCGCGTGCTCACGCCGTCGCTCGGGGCGCCGTGCGAGCCCGCTGAGGTCGAGGGCGCCACCCCATGGTGGCGTCCTTCCGAAGGTTCGCGTTCGGGAGGCTGACGGGCGCGCGCTATTCGGAGGCGGCGGGGAGCCAGAAGCCGAAGCGGGCGCCGCCTTCTGGCGTGTTTTCGGCGAACACTTCGCCGCCGAGCGCCTCGATGACGCCGCGCGCGACGAAGTAGCCCAGGCCAGCCCCCTGCGGCGTGGGACGGCTGCCGCCGCCGTCGCGCGTGAACAAGCAGCCGAGCGCCTGAGCGGTCAGGCCTGCGCCGCCGTCGCGAATCCCGAACACCACCCCGTCACGGCCCAGGCCGTCGCGATCGGCGCCGCGCGTGAGCTCGACCGAGACGCTGGTGCCCTTCGGCGAGTAGCGCAGCGCGCCGGTCACGAAGCGCTGGACGACGTGCGACAGCCGGTCGGCGTCACCCCAGACGGCCGCCACAGGGCGCTGATCGACGGCGAGCGTGATGCGCTTCGACGCGATGTTCGGCGCGGCGAGCGCGAGGGCGCGCTCGACGATGGGCCCGAGGTCGACGGCCGACTCCTTGCCGCGCTGGTACGTGCCGCGCTCGAGCCGGCACGCGTCGAGCATCTCTTGCAGCGAGCG
>DASYCF010000829.1:0-1946 GCA_036500365.1 Byssovorax sp. | reverse complement strand
GATTCGTCCTACTGGGTGACCAGCGGGCCGCAGGGCCTGCGCATGCGCGGCGTGCCGATGCTGCTCGCCCGCGTGGACGGCCGCTACCGCGAGCTCTACGTGGCCGACGACGACCGCTCGTACTACGACGCGGTGCTCGTCGGGGCGAGGCTCTGGTCGCGTGACCTGGTTACCGGCGACTCCGCCGAGCTGTTCACCGACACGCTCGTGCCCCGGTACGCCGACTCGTACGCCAAGGCGCATCCCAGCGAGTCTCCACTCGGCAAGGACGACGAAGCCGCGGACCATCCGAGCGTCACCGTCACCGCCGACGTGGACGTCCTCGGCGTGCACGGGCCGTATGTGTCGTACGAATACCGCACCGACATGGACGTCACCGGCGAGCGCGACAACGTCGACCGCCACACCGCGCGGCGCGGCGTGCTCGACCTGCGCACGGGCAAGCCCGTGACCGTCGCCGCGCTGTTCGGCGGCGAGGCCGCGGGGCGCGTGGAGCAGGACGCGAGCAACGAGTGGAAGCTCGCCCGTGACTCTTTGCTCGCGCTGCACGACCGCCGCAGCCGGCGCGCGCAGCGCGCGCTGGCGTCGTTCGACTTCGATGCGACGAGCTTCACGATCGCGTCGCGCAACGGGCGCCCTCGTGTCGTCTACGCGGTGCCCGGGGTCGCGGCGCGGGGATCGCTCAGCGCGCTCGAGCTCGCGCCGCGCGATGTTCCGCTCGCGCCCTGGTGGTCGGCGCTGCGCGATGAACTTCCGTCCGGCCCCGACTCGCTCCTCAGCTGGAGGCACGGAGCCGTCGAGCTTCGCGCGGCGCTCACGCCCGACGGCGACGTTGCGCGCCTCGCGCTGCGCGATGCAAGCCGCCGCGACTGGCGCGTGGGGGCCGTCGGCGCGCCGGTGTGGCGCGTCCTCTGGCTCGACGCGTCAACGAAGCCAGCCGACCGCAAGGCGCTTCACCGCGCGTTCGACGACGCATCCATGTATTCCACCGATGCGCACATCGTGATGGCGCCGCGCCGTGCGCCCGATCGCGCGCGGTTTTCACTCGCCTCGTTCGTCCGCCGATGACGCCCTCGCCCAGCAAGCGCCCGTCGCGCAAGGTGAGCGAGTCGGCTCACGAGACGTCCATGCTCATGATGCCGCCCGACGAAAACGCGCGCGGCCACGTGTTCGGCGGGGTCATTCTCGCGCTGATGGACAAGGCCGCCGCCGTGTGCGCCATGCGTCACGCGCGAACGAGCTGCGTGACCGTGTCCGTGGATCGCGTGGACTTCCGCGAGCCGATTCTCGTCGGCGATCTCGTCCACATGAAGGCGAGCGTGAACTTCGTCGGAACGTCGTCGATGGAGATCGGTGTTCGTGTGGAGGCCGAGAACATGCTGCTCGGCACGCGCCGTCATACCAACTCGTGCTACGTGACGTACGTCGCGCTCGACCGCGACGGCCGCCCGACGGAGGTGCCGTCGCTGGTGCTCGAGACCGACGCCGACAAGCGGCGGAACGACGCGGGGCGCGAACGCCGGCGCCGGCGCGGCGAGGAGCGCGCGCACGAGGAGGCGCGCATGAAGAAGGCGGCGCCGTGAGCAGCGAGACTCCGCCGAAGCGCTACACCGAGGCGCTCGCCAACCGCGCGATCCCGCTGGTGCGCCGGATCGTCGACGATCTCGTCCACCGGTTTGCGGACTGGCAGGACGCGGTGAGCCGGTTCGAGTACGCGACCGTCAAATCGCGGGCTGGCGCGCCCGATCCGGAAGCCGAGGCGCTGCAGGCGGAAGCCGAGCGCCTCGCGGCGGAGATCGAGGATTGCGTGCGCGAGCTCGACGAACTTGGCGTGGAGTGCCGCGCGTTCGACACCGGCCTCGTGATTTTTCGCGGCGAACACGACGGCGAACAGTCGCGCTTTGCGTGGCGGCGCGGTGACGCGGCCGTCAGCCCGTGGCCCGGCT